>JAKATW010000137.1 GCA_021827945.1 Thermoplasmata archaeon | reverse complement strand
TTTCCATCTGGCTGCCGTGACTTCCCCGCCCGAATTTGAGAACTTGACCGGAGAGGGGTATGAAGTAAACGTCATGGGGACGTACAACGTTCTCGCAGCTAGCGCTAAGAACAACGTGAAGAGGGTCGTGCTCGCCTCTTCTTCCTCTATTTACGGGGATATAAAGCAGGCTGCAGTTGAAACAATGATACCAGAAATGTATTCCAACTTCTACCCTATGACAAAGAGGATAAACGAGATGACTGCAAGACTCTTCAGCAAATACGGTTTAGAGACGGTTTGTCTCAGATATTTCAATACCTACGGAATAGGAGAGAACAGCAAAGGTGATTATTCCAGTGTCATCTGGAAATTCATTGACGCAATAAGAAACAATAAGAAACCGACCATTTTCGGTGACGGAAAACAGAGTAGGGACTTCGTATTCGTTGAAGACTCAGCACGGGCATCAGTGCTGGCAATGAAAAACGGGATACCGGGGGAGCCTTATAACATTGGTACCGGAAAATCGACTGACTTCAATGCAATCTTCCAGATAGTTAAGGAGCAGATGGTTTACGAAGGAAAGGCAGAATACCGCCCAATTCCACTAAAGAGCTATCAGATGTTTACCCTTGCAGATATGACGAAAACTCGAAAAGAGCTGAAATTTGAACCAAAGTACGACTTGACTGCCGGGATCAGAGAAATTTTGAGGCAACAGGATCTAAAGCTGTAGCTACTCCTTTCTGTACCTAATCTCCAACCTCTTTGCGAGCAGAATTTCCGTAAGGTAGAGTCTAACGAATCCAAAGCCACTAACTACCTTGCTTTCTCCTCCTCCCCTTTCTCTGAATTTATACGGAACATCCTTCACATTAACGTGAGGATTTGATGAAAGAACGAACAATAGCAGTTTATAGCCTCTCCATCTCTCGTCTAATTCAAGCTTAAGGTCCCTTCTGAAACCAAAGAAACCGGAGAGTGGATCTGTCGTCTTCTTTACATTTCTAAGTAAAATTTTAGCCAAGAACTCTGCTATGCGAGAAATCAGACCTCTAAGTGGGTTCCTCTTTGCTGTTCCTCCACCCTCTGCAAATCTAGTTGCAACAACAATGCCAAATCCCGCCCTGAGATTGTCGTATATTTCATTAGCTATTTCAGGAGGATGTTGCTGATCTGCATCCATCACTATAATGAATTTTCCATCCGAATTCTTTATTCCAGAATATTGTGCTATGAGTGTCGACCTTTTGTTTGGGTAAAATAAGTATTTAGCGTTCTGGTGGTGCTGCGTATAATCCATAATGTATTCTCTGGTACCATCTGTGCTCCCATCATCTACAAAGACCAACTGATAATCGAATTTTGCGTTTTCCTCTATCTTTCTGACAGTTGCAGGAAGGTTCTCTATCTCGTTTACAGTGCACAATACTATGGATGCGTCTAATACCACATTTTTTTATGGCCACCTTATACTTATCTTTTTCCCATTGTCTGCCCATTTGAATTTGCTGGGAAGGTGCAGAAGGAGATTCCCAATTTTTGCATTTCGTTCCTGAAATCATCGTAGCAAAGTTCCCAATCATATTCCCTGGACCTTACAACGGCTGCGGATGAGAGTTCTCTCAATAGGTTTTCGTCACTCGTAACCCTTTTTAGAGCATATTTCATAGCTGCAATATCACCAAACCTGACAAGAATCCCTGTTTTACGATCCACTACGCTATCCCTTATTCCAGCGACGTCGAACGCAACTACAGGGCAGCCAAAGGACTGGGCTTCCATTGCTACTAATCCCCACCCTTCTTTCTCGGTCGCTAATAGGCATATCTTTGACTTTTGGTATATCCTTTTTACTTCATCATCACTTATACGCCCCAGAAAGTTGACTCTCTCAAAAACCCCTAGATTCGTTGCTAGTTCCTGAAGGTGCTTCCTGTACCCCTCACTCTCGAACGACCCGAATATTACCAATTTCCAGCTATTTTCAACACCAGAAAATGCTTCGATTGCCCAATCATGATGCTTCCATGGTTTCACGGGACCTGGCGAAATTATCAGGTTCTCCTTGAGCGACTCTGTCACTTCGTGCAGATCAACTCCTAATTTCACAACGTCTATGTTCCTGTAACCGATGGACATGAAGTCCTCTCGCGACGACTCACTATCAGTTATTACCAAGTCCCTTCCATAGATCATGGGATTAACGTGCTCCTGTAGTAGCAGAGACACAACCCCCAGAAATCCTATCTTGGCCTTCATGATTTTGTAATCTATCCTGTGGTAAAGCATAATTATTCTTCTACTCCTGTGAAATGGAGCCAAGAAAGGGATTGCATTTATTGAAATAAAAACAAAATCAGCCTTTATATATTTTAAATACTTCAGGAAAGAAATGACATATACCGAAAATATATTACCAACCCTAATCACATTGATACCGTCATAGGTATCAGTCTGGCTTCCACCCTTGAATTTTGAAGTTATCCAGGTAACGGTGAAACCATCTCTTGCTAGTCTCTTACCAATCTCTAAGCAATATTTCTCCTGGCCTCCTGCTTTTGGATTCTTGATATCCATCCAATTGAAAATAAGTATGTCCCGCCCCATTCATTTTGCAATAACCTTGGCATATATATCCCTTCCTTCGAGCTATCCTCAAATCTTATGGAACTATCTCACACTTTTATTCTTTACAGCTAGATTTACAATGTTATGTTCCCGTTTCATGGGGGCGGGAATACTAATGATCAAATGGGGAAGACCGAGAGAATGGACCTTTAATCGTGTTTGCTATTTCATAAAACAAGGAAATTTTGACTAAATTCAACCTTACAATATTTTGTATCAAGATAGAATGCGTCATTTTGAGCTTTTTAGATCGTTCTCTACCATCAATTTGACAAGTTCTTTGAACTTTGTCTTAGGTTTCCATCCCAGCTTCTCGCGAGCTTTGCGGTAATCCGCCTTGTAATTGTCTGACTCCAGAGGTCTATATAGGTCTCTACTCACCTTGACTAGGATATTACCATCCTCAGATAGGCCAACTTCGTTAACGCCTAGCCCTTTCCAAGTCAGCCTTATACCTATAACACCGAAAGCCTCCTCAGTAAATTCCCTGACTGTGTGAATTTCCCCTGTCCCCAAGACAAAATCTTCAGGTTCCTTGTAATTTAGCATCTTCCACATCCCGTCAACGAAATCACCCGCATAACCCCAGTCTTTTCTTGCCTCTAAATTGCCCAGTTCTAGGGGTTTATTCGAGCCTCTAACCATATCTGCAACAGCTAATGATATCTTCCTAGTAACGAACTCGGGTCCCCTTACTTCGCTCTCGTGGTTGAAGCATATGCCATTGGCAATGAATAGTCCATAAGCCTCCCTGTATGTCTTTGTGGTCCAAAATCCAGCTAATTTTGATACGGCATAAGGGCTCCGTGGCTTGAACGAAGTATTTTCATTTTGAGGGATAGTTTCAGGCTGGCCGAACATTTCGGAAGTGGCTGCAAAATACATTCTTGTTCGTGGAGAGTAATCCTTTACGGCGTTCGCTAGGTTAAGAGTTCCTGATATATTGACGTCATAAGTAGACGAAGGATTCTGAAAGCTGTATCCTACGAAGCTCTGTGCTGCGAGGTGGTAAATTTCATCTGGCTTTTCATCGGCTAGAAGCTTTGCAAAGAAATTTGCATCTGTCAGATCTCCGTAATGTATTTTTATTTCGCTCCTTATATTCTGAGGTAGGAAATTAAGGTTTCCAACGCTCATAGAGCTGTTCCGTCTAACGACCCCGTGTATTTCATATCCCTTGGAATAGAGAAGTTTAGACAGGAAATACCCGTCCTGACCTGAAATACCAGTAATTAATACCTTCATTCTTACCTATTATTTAGTGCATATTTTAATTTTACCTGTGAAGAGACATTGGGACACGCATGTAAAATCTCAGGTCAGCCCTTCCTGCATTACATGATGATGACCTCCTTTATTTACATGTCCATTGGACCCGGATGGAGACTGCCTTCGCTGCCCTTTCCGCATACACGCATTAACATTGCGATGCAATCTGACGATAAAGCGGGGACAGGTGATGGCACTCATAAGTGAGAATGAAGTCATTCAC
>JAKATW010000058.1 GCA_021827945.1 Thermoplasmata archaeon | reverse complement strand
GAAGGTTGAATAGAATACAAATTCGATCATGGGATTTTGGAATATCCCCATGATCCAAAACGTCGAATACATATAGGAGACGCCTGCGACGTAAGGATAAATGCTACCTGAGGCGGAGAATAAGTGCTTGGAAAGGTAGTAGGCCCCTATTCCTGCAAGGAAAACGTTAAATGACCAAAATAAAGTTAATGCAATGTAAATATTGCTAAAGGAAGAGATAGCATAGATAAACAGATAGTAAGGGAAATCAAGAATGCTGGTAATACCAAAATTGACTTGTCCAAACTCTATGTAGGAATGGACGAAAAGAGTATCCTTCAGGTTCTGGAAGGGGGAAAAGGGGTAGTATACTGTATTGTAATAAAGCACATGATTCGGTTGAATCCAGACCAGAGTTATAAGAGATAAAATTATGAATAGTCCTATTGCAATAATATCTTCCTTTCTCTCCCTAAAAAAACCCACTGTTCTGCCACCGACCTCTGCTCTTTAGTCCTGCTAGATACTTAAATATTTATTCTCTTCGTACCTTCCAATCTTTGATGAAAGTGCTGTGGGTTGCACACCGCGACCCTTTGAATCCTAAGGCAGGCGGGGCAGAGCGTATAATTTTTGAGGTAGGCACTCGTCTTTCGAAAAATGGTCATGAAGTTACAGTTATTGCAGGAGGATGGAAGAATTGCAAGAAATATGAGGATCTTGACCGTATTCATATAATGAGATACGGATATCGGGCAGGACCACATTTCGCACTTCCTCTACTCCTGATGAAAAACAGATACGATGTTGTCATAGCAGATCTTGGCCATGCTGTTCCCTGGATATCGCCTGTTCTGCTGAGAAATAGAGTAATAGTTCATTTTCTTCACCTACACGCGAGGTCACTACCAGGACAGGTCGGATGGCTGCTGACTAAAACTATAACATCAATTGAAAAGCTTTATCCCATCATTTACAATAAACAGCGTTTTGTTACAATATCCGGCACTTCTTTCGATGATCTTATCGGTCTGGGTATAAAGAGAAGTATGATATCAATAATTCATCCTGGTGTTGATGCTGATATATTCCAGCCCGGCAAAAAGACGGATTATCCCTCCATGGTCTATTTTGGAGGAATGAGGCAATACAAGAGACCAGAAGAAGCGCTATACGTTTTGAAAGAATTGAAAAGGGAATTTAAAGACTTAAGGCTGTTCGTCATAGGAGACGGGCCCTCAAAGGCAAAAATGGAAAATTTATCCAAGGAGCTAGATGTCGACGAATGTGTTTCGTTTACAGGAAGAGTATCATATGAGAAGGTAGCGGAGATTGTCGCTACTTCATGGGTGAACGTACATTCTTCGGTCACAGAAGGGTGGGGTATTTCTATCGTTGAAGCCTCATCAGCCGGTACTCCCACGATAGCCTATAAAGTTTCAGGTGTTTCAGACAGCATACACGACGGTATCAATGGGATTCTAGTAAAGGATATGGACAGGAAAGCACTCGCGAATGCGGCGAAGACCATAATTTCCAACCCAGAGAAGTGGTGGTCTTCGTCTGTGGAAGTTGCAAAAAAATATTCGTGGGATAGAACAGCAGAGAGGTGGGAAATGCTAATCAAAGAAGCTGCTGAGGAACGATTGTAGAGTATCTATTTTTCAAAAGGTGAGTTTTTAATATCTCTGATAATATGACCAAGCATGAAGGCAATCGTAACAGGCATTTCCGGTCAGGATGGATTCTTTCTCTCTCAGCTATTGTTATCAAAGGGATACGAGGTTCACGGAGTCCTCCGAAGGAACAGCTCAATGACCCGTGGCACGATAGACTTTCTTCCTCCTGATATCGAGAAGCAACTAGTTATTCATTATGGCGATATCACTGATGAAAATTTCCTTTCAAAGCTACTCCAGAGCGAAAAGCCTGAGGAACTCTATCACCTTGCGGCCCAGAGTTTCGTTGGCTACAGCTTCGAAAGTGCCCATTCAACATACGACGCTAACATCGGTGGCACGCTGAATGTATGTAACGCTATCAAGACGCTGTCACCAGATACAAGGATGTATTTCGCAGCGACGTCCGAGCTGTTCGGAAAGCCAAATGAAACACCTCAGAATGAGAGAACTCCCTTACTCCCTAGGAGTCCTTACGCTGTCTCGAAGTTAGCTGGCCTGTGGACTACCAGAACATACAGGGACGCATACCAGTTGTTCATGAGCAACGGAATCCTATTCAACCACGAATCAGAGGTGAGGGGACCAGAATTTGTGACTAGAAAGATATCCATGGGTGTAGCACGAATTTTGCTGGGGTCAAATGAACCTATAGTCCTTGGAAATCTGAGCGCCGTGAAGGACTGGGGATATGCGAAGGACTATGTCGAAGGGATGTGGAAGATGCTGCAGTATGAAATACCGGACGATTTCGTGATGGGGACGGGTGAGTCGCACTCTGTAAGAGATTTTGTCGAAGAGGCCTTCGGGGTTGCAAACATCAAAATCACTTGGAAAGGAACCGGTGTCAATGAAGTCGGATTATCTGAAGAGGGGAAAGTTCTAGTCAAAGCGAGCAGAGGACTTTATAGGCCCTTGGAATCAGACAACTATAGAGCAGATTATAGTAAAGTTCGTGAAAAGCTGGGCTGGGAACCGAGGGTAAAGTTCAAAGAACTCGTCAGGATTATGGTGGAAAACGATATAAAATTAATAAAGCATAAATAATAAATATAATTGTTTTATATTGAAAGGAACAATGCAAACAGCTGAACATACGAGTAATCTGCCGCAATCCACGACAGTAATCATTCCGGCATACAACGAGGAGAAGAGGATAGGAAAAGTTCTTGAAGAGACCACGGATTTTGTTTGTGTCAATAACTTGAATTGGAGAATCATAGTGGCAGTGGATGGTAATGATGGTACAGATACGATTGTGAAGAGCTATGCAGCAGAGCATCCTTTCGTGTCCCTGAACAAGAAGGGAGGAAGAAGCGGAAAGGGAGAGGCCATTAGAAGAGCCACGATGGAAGTCACTGAAGATATCACCATAGTAATGGATGCCGACGGATCTATAGATCTGGGAGATGTCATAGAAAATTTAAGGTACATAGAGTCATTTGACATGGTAATCTTCGACAGGTATTCAAATAGTGAGAATCGTATTCCTTTGTACAGAAAGATCCCCTCCAGGGGATACAATCTGCTTGTCAAATCAATCTTTGGAATAAAATTCAACGACACGCAGTGCGGTTACTTCATATTTAGATCAGATATTGGCAAGAAGGCATTCAACAGAATCAAAATAACAAACGGCTTCTTCTATGTTCCCCTACTATATTACGTCAGTAAATTGGGGGGGAAGATTAAGGAAATCCCCATTAAGTATGTTTATGATGGTAAAAGTAAATTCAAAGTATCAGGTATGGTCATAGGTGGGGGGGTATCGCTTTTCGCATTCAGGTTAAGGCACTCTAGGTTCTACAAATACATTCCTCAATGGGCTATAGACCTATATTTGAGAAAATTTAGGTGGATTTAGAATTCTTCTCAGTATGTTCTGAAATCTCCTTTATCATTTTTCTCACACCATCCCTTATTTCGTATCTTGGGTTAAATTTCAGTTCTTCTCTTGTCTTGGTGATGTCTGCAAGGGTAAACATCTGATAACTTTTCAATGGATTGGGTACATGATCAGCTTCACCCTGATAACCCATCTCTTCCCTCACTATATTAAATATTGTGTTGAAGTCGGTTGATTTACCTGTACCAACGTTATATGCCCCCCCTGGGGTCCCATTTTTCATTGCAAGCACAGATGCCCTTGCAGTATCCTCAACATATATGAAATCCCTCCTCTGCGTTCCGTCACCGAAAATTATCGGTTTCTTCGCGTTTCTTATAGAATCTATGAATTTCCAAATTATGCTAGAATAATCGCCCTTGCTGTTCTCTCCTAGGCCATAGGTATTGAAATATCTGAGAGATATCGTTTCTAGGTCGTATTCGTTAAAGAGTCTCGCAGTCATCTCATTTATCCTCTTTGTCATTGGGTAGAAATTGGAATATGTTGCGGGCAATTTGGGCTCCCTTGCAGCTTCCCTGATATCTCCATATATTGAGGAGGAAGAAGCAAGTATTACCCTCTTCACGTTGTTCTTTGCACTTGCCGCAAG
Organism: Thermoplasmata archaeon; assembly: GCA_021827945.1. Lineage (GTDB taxonomy): Archaea > Thermoplasmatota > Thermoplasmata > Thermoplasmatales. The sequence goes on along the minus strand of JAKATW010000058.1, from coordinate 10 downwards.
GACGTTGTAC
>JAKATW010000104.1 GCA_021827945.1 Thermoplasmata archaeon | reverse complement strand
ACGTGAAGATAACGGGGCTTCCAATTACTCCTGAAAAGATCTGGAACATGGTGAAAGACACGCCTGAATACAAAAAAATCAACAAGGAGGGGCAGTAATGTATCCAAAATCATTCGAGTACCTCAGGGCCAAATCAGTGGATCAGGCTCTTCAGTACCTCAAGGATAACGAGGGGTCCAGGGTCATTGCAGGAGGCCAGAGCCTTTTGCCAATGCTGAAATCAAGGCTTTACCAGCCCACTGTCCTTGTGGACATAAACTTCATACCGGAGCTCAGGGAGGTAAAGCTTGGCAGCAATGGCGATCTGAGAATAGGCGCTATGGTTACCCATTATGATGTCATCGAGAACAGCACCATCAGGGAGAACGCCCCAATACTGTCATCAACTGCCGAGAACATTGCAGATGTGCAGATCAGGAACAGAGGGACAATTGGAGGAAGCATCTGCGAAGCAGACCCTTCAGCTGACTACCTCCCAACACTCATGGCACTGGATGCAAGAGTGGTGCTCAAGACCACGGATTCTTCCAGGGAAATGAAGGTTGAAGACTTCATACAGGGCCCGTTTGAGACTCTTGCTGAAGACGGCGAAATGCTGGTGGAAGTAATCGTCCCTCCCAGCAAGGCAAACTACCGCGTTGAGAAGTATGCAAGGAGAAAGGCAGACTTCGCAATAGCTTCTGTTGCTGCAATAGTCTCCCTGTCAAAGGACGGAAAAGTGGCAGACGCGAGAATTGCCACAGGTGCACAGCAGGATAAGCCGCACAGGCTCAGGGAAATTGAATCTGCTCTTAAGGGAAAGGCATCAAAATCTGTGAACCTTGAAGCAATAATCGGCCCGGCAACAGAAGAACTCGAACCCCTTGATGACCTTCACGGCGGTCCGGAATACAGAAAACACGTCCTAAGAGGAATGCTGTCAAGGATGCTTGGCGATCTTCTCTCAGGAAAGGAGGCATGACAAGAATGGTAACAGTAAACCTGAAAATCAACGGAAAGCAATATTCAGAGGAAGCGGAACCAAGACTGCTCCTTGTGCACTTTATCAGGGATGCCCTGAAACTGAAGGGAACCCACATCGGCTGCGATACAGGGCATTGCGGAGCCTGCACAATCCTCTGGGACGGAAAGCCGGTCAAATCGTGCCAGATACTTGCAGTACAGGCAGAGGGAGCAAACATCATGACTGTGGAGGGGCTCGAACCTGAAGATGGAAAACTCAGCATTGAGCAGGAATCCTTCAGGGAGAACTTTGCCCAGCAGTGTGGATACTGCACACCCGGTTTCCTTATGATGACCCGCTATCTCATAAGAAACAATGAGGAAATGACCAGGGAGGAAATCAGGGAAAAGCTCCATGGGAACTACTGCATGTGCACCGGGTACCAGCAGATCGTTGACGCCGTACAGGACGCACAGAGAAAATATTTTGCAACCAAAAAGTAACTTTTAACAATTTCCCAATTTTATAGGTGTCAATTTTTAGTTGACGTGTGCCGGCCATCGGTTTTAACGTTTCATAATTCCATCTGTCTCCTGTCACTCAGTTACTATAGTTTTGCGATTTAACCTCCCGATCTGACGATTGTCGATGTGTATGGCTTCCTGATAGACTCCAGAATAATGTCCAGAAGCCTGTAGCCTTTGTTCTCAAGTGCCTTGAACAGGTCGGCTATGAGCCTTAGCGCCATGGATCTGAACCTCAGGTCGGGTGTTCTTTTCCCTATCTTAAGCTGGGATTCCAGGGTTCTCATGGCAGAGATTTCGAGGAGAAGGTCACCCAGCAAACTCAGCTTAGCCGTACCAAGCAAGCCTGCAAACATCCGCTGGTAGATACCCCTAACCCGTCCCGCTTGAGTTCCCTGTGCATGGTCTCGATGTCCCAGCGCCTGAGATACATCTCCACGATCTCCTTAGGCTTCCAGTCGATCCTGTTGGTGACGAACTTTTCCGAGTCGATGCCCCTGGATACCACAATCCTCACTTCGCCGATCTTCTTCATCCTCGTTATGATGCTCCTGGTGAAGTACTGCTTTCCTCCTATGGTAATGCACTTCATGCGTCCCGGATCGAGGGACCTCGCGTGGTCGGAAATCCTGATCCATTCTCCGTCCACGAGGATGAGCCTGTTTCCTTTTGCTTCCGTGATCCAGTCCCTCTCCTCCCTTTCGAGGAATCTCACCAGCCCTGAGGCAAAGTACCAGGAATCGAATACCACTGTGGAGAAAATGAGGCCGGCTGTGATGGCGCGTTTGATCACGCCCATCTGCATCACGATCTTCGATGGGATGCGGGAGTTCTCATGTGCTCCGGAATCCGAAGGCCTGAAATCCAGGTTGAGTGGAAATATGCCCTCATTGCCTGATATGGCGGCAGAGACGAGGGACATGCCCCATACTGTCTTTCCCTCACTGTGATTATACACCCATCCGGATCCCTGGATGTGTTTTCCGGACCTCTGAAGAACGGTATCGTCCAGTATGAGAATGGGATCCGAACAGTGCCTGTTGATCAGGTCCACCGATTTGCGGAATATGTCCAGCGTGTTGATGTTTCTCAGGAAGCGGTTGAGGTTGCTCCGGTTCGTGTGCTCCACATGAATTCCGTTGAGATGGGCCATCCGATCCGACGAAATACCACCGACCAGCAAGAATCTTATGTCAGTTTTATATACATGCGGAGAGTCTGAATTGAGGGTAAACTTTATTCAAACGGTTGAACATCGGATCTGCCACATAGACATTTTCAACTGATAGACCATTGGAAAGTGATTTGAGGGGCTTTGATGTAAATCTTGCAGACTGCTCTCTCCATTAACAGGTTAACAGTGGAGGCAGAACAGCTAAACCAAGAGTTCAAGGTTTATATTCTTGGCGCTGAAATAAGTATATATAAACTACTATGATCAATATGGCAATAAATGCAGCTATACTGAAACCAATTACTGGATGCACACTTACAACACTTTCTTTGTAATATTGAAAACTAACTAAAGGTGCTATAAAATATAATATCAATCCCATTGGCAGACCTGACGTGATCCCTAGGTTAACATAATTTTCAATTACTTCTACAGCGGAAATGGGGATCAAGAGTATGAACACAAGAGCTATCATGAATGAATTTATTTGAGAAGAAGATAGGGTTGATATAATCGATATAGATAAGTAAATTAAGAGAGAGATTAGAATAGGGAGGATGAAGTTAGTGTTTTTACTAACCCATAAAATGCAAATTTCTATTGCAATAAAGGGAATAAGACCTATAGCAAATACTATTAATTTCGAAACGGCCACTCTTTCCCAGCTACCAAGGAAAGAAAGTTCAAAAAGAGTCAAAAGCTTGTTTCGAAAAAAATGAGACCCAGTAATCAAAATCACAAAAGGTATCAACACCATTTGTGTTAACAAGGAAAATTCCACAGTACTCTTCAAGTATTCAATAACATATGTTTGCGTCAGAATTATTAGAGTTAATATAGGGACACATATTGGTAAGGGAAATAACCCTTTCAAATACCACTTAATGGTCAATCTTAAATTGGCCATATATTCTACGTACTCCTGATTTTTTGAAACCGATTATCTTTCCATGTTCCAATAGACTCGAAAGAATCTTTGCATCAGATCTAACAAGACCGATATCTCCATATCTAAATAAATATTCCATATTTATATCCATTTCTCTATTCAGAAATACCTCGAAGATATCCGACTCAAACAATCCACTTATCGATCCGTGCCAAACTAACTTACCATCATTTAGAATCACTATGTAATCTGCCAGTGCTTCTGCTTCATCTGGGGAGTGAGTTGAAAAAACCAAATCTCTACCCATATGTTGCATGTCATTTATTATGTGTCCAGCTCGAAAAATGTCTATATGTGTAAAAGGTTCATCAGCAATTAATCTATAACTATCCCGGGAGAATGCCCCTAAAAGAGTTACAAGCTGCTCCTGTCCTGATGAGAGCTCAAACAATTTCATATTATAAAATTCCTTAAGATTCAAACGATCGAGCATGTAATCAAAGTCCTGGCTTAAATCAGGGGTAGCCCGAACAAAGTTCACAAACTCTTTCACTTTCATCCTGTATGTTAATTTTGGTTTCTCAAACAAAAAGGTTGTGGTTTTGATAGATTCTTCCCTATTTATGTAAGGCTGGATACAA
>JAKATW010000144.1 GCA_021827945.1 Thermoplasmata archaeon | reverse complement strand
ATGCAAATTAAAATTTGAGACCTGGAGTTGTTTCAAGCTTATTCTTCAATTCACGCTCCAAAACTTCGTCTGGTAGCTTTCTGACGAGATCCCTTAGATAATCGGTATTTTCAGGATAAGAAATGGCATTCCAAAGACAGGAGACCTGACAATTGTTGCACCCCACCATGCAGTTATCGGGATTTAGGACCACGGCTTTTTTTAACTTCCTGTCGTAGCCGAATACGTTCCTCTTTTCACCGCAAGTCACAACACACATTCCGCAGCCCGTACACTTGTCAGGATCAATCACTGGAAACCAGTCTATCTCGTTCCTATTAATTCCATGCCAAACTGTCAGTTCACCGACCATAATTGTGCTCACCTTCCTTGTTCACATTATGATCTGGAAATTTCGTCAACCTCGCTTCGAGCTCTTGTTTCACTACTGGGAATACCCTGTGCTTAATTGTGGCTACCCTTATGAAGGTCTTGGGGTCGTCTGGGAATGAAATCGCATTTTCTGGACAGAGTTTCCCACAGGTCGTACATCCAAGTACACAGTTCTGCGGATTCGCCACGAGCGGTCTGTTTTCATTAACATTCCACTTAAAGACAGAGTTTCCACAACTTAAAACACAAATTGAACAACCATCGCATGTATCACTGTTTATCTCTGGATACCAGGTAAATTCCTCTCTCCCGACTCCATGCCATAACTTTTTCCCAGCCTCTTTATTTCTATCTTGTGTGTCGGTTGTCATTTGTGGAAATCACATTATAATATTTCAATTTGAAGATATGCTTTTTGAAAGTAAAGAAAATCTCCGACACCGTGGCATTCTTTGAAAACACTGCATCTCTACCTGGGCTTTCCAAAATATGATGCCGGTATTAGGGTCAGGATAGCGACAGAAACACCGTTCAGCTATTAATTTCTGAACTGTGGTTGATTTCTTTCCTACCCGTAAATCCTTGGTCTAACTGATATATGCTTTCCTTCCTTTAGAAATAATCTCAACAATTACTGCAATACTTTTCCGCAATCCCCGTCTGTTCATAGTTCATCTTGTACCGGCCACTCTTTGTTCCGATGAGTTTGTTTTTAACATCTGGCGCACTAAGCTTTCATAGCGTGGATTTATAAAGTAATAACTAAATTTCCACTCTTCTCTTCTTTTTAAGAGCCCTACTTCGTACATCCTTAGAAGATGGGCAGTGACTGTCGGTTGAGGTAGCCCGAGGGCCGGTTGAAGTTCACAAGAGCACACGCTTTCATACTTTGCGATAATCTCCAGGATGGCTATCCTGCTTTTGTTCCCCAGTACCCCCAGTATCTTTGAAAAATCTTCATATTTCTCTGAGTCTACTTCATCGATCTTTCTTAGACTACAGTAGTTTGCGTCATCGCTCATTTGCTTACCTCCATTACACTTGACTTCTTCTGCGTATTTATTTTCTGTTCTCTGCCAAGCTGGACCCATACCAAGAATAACATCAGGGGAATCTCCAGAAGAGGTCCAATAGCGGTGGTTATTGCGACGTAAGGGTATGCCGCAAATGCAGCTATTGCAATCGCGATGCTCACCTCAAAGTCCCTGGCGGATACCGTAAATCCTATTGCAGTAGAGTTAGGGTAATTATGCCCGAGCCTCCTTGATGTGAGATAGCCTGTCTGAAAGAGCAGAAAATAGAAGATTAGCATCACGACGCCCACCATCCAGACCAACGACGGGGTATCAATTATTCCATATCCCTCTCCCCAGAATATAACTACTATTGTGAACAGCAACGCTATTGTCTGCACTGATCCGAGCTTATTTAGCACCCTTGAGAAGTAGTTCTTTCTTTGCAACAATCTTCTAGTTATTATTCCCGCAATCAATGGCAAGACAAGGTACAACAGCACGCTCTCTAGAATCAATTCAGGACTAACAATCACCGATGTGCGTGCAAGGAGGTAGACCAGGAAAGGCGTAGTTATGATCTGAATAATGGAGTTCCATGCAACAAAAGATACCCCAAGTGAGAGATTGCCGTGAGCAAGATCCGTCCAGACCATCACCATTGCTATACAGGGAGCTACGCCAAGCAGAATGATCCCTACAAGCATCTGAGATGCAACGTTAGAACCTATAAGGTTCAACGGCATGTATACCTCATAGACGAAAAAGTATGCAATTCCCGCTACCAGAAATGGAGCTATAGCATAATTGAGCAATACCATGAGTCCTACAGTTTTAACGTTCCTGAGGCTCTTCCCCAGCTCATTCAATCGAACTTTGGTCATGGCCGGATATATCATGAAGAAAAGACCTATCGGGATACCGTACGTTGCCACGATAGAATCGCCCGCCTTAAACTTGAATCCTAGGGATAGGCCTGCACCAATGGCTATAACGACGAAGAGTGGGAACAGGATTGTCTTGATGCCAATTTTCCGACCAATACTACCATCATTCATAGAAGTCAATTTGACTTGATTAATCGTATAAATTCTGGCATAAATTCGCTCAGGTCAAAATGCGTTCTCGCAGTGAGAATAGTTTCTGATGACCGAATAACTGGTGAATCTACGAATATCGCTCCAGCCTTTTCAACTTCATTTCGAATAGTAGGATGCCCTGTGATTCTCTTCCCCTTCAATAGTCCAGCTTCAGCCAGGAGTAGAGGAGAGTGACAGACTGTAACGAAGAAAGTTCCTTCGTCTGACATCTTCTTTACTATATCGACCGTTCTTGGATTACGCAACAAGTTCTCTGGTGATTTGGCACCTGGAAAGAACACTAAATCATACTTTAACTGGGCATCCGAAAGCAGTCTCGTTGGTGTTATCTGATCGATTCCAAATTGACCCTTATAAGGTCTGTTTTGCCATGATAGAATATCGAAACCAATTTTCTCTTCACGCAATCTGTAATAGGGAACCCAAAGTTCCAGATCATGATAACCCTCATCTAGCATTATTGCAACCGTTTTCATCGCTTCGAATTATAGTATCATATTAAAACATTATGATATGATAAACACGAAATATGCTTCGTAGAAGACGATTTAGCCGAACCCTTGCTTAGTAGTCACCTGGACACGTATGAATTTCTGCAGTCCTGAACTGTCCAAATATCTGGGCAACCATATGAGTGGTAATAGAGACGTTTTACCGAAGAACGGTGGGAGAGACCGTATCGCCTTTCTGTTCCCGCAACCTCTTTAATCGACCGATCTCTCCTTCTAGCTCTTCGTACACTTCTCGTGGTGTGGTTGGTATTCCTTTATAGGTCTCCTTGATCCTCATGTCCTTCTCTATCAGCTTTGATACCCTGATTTTGAACTGTTCTTCATATTGTTCCATTGTGTAGTCTTTGTTTAGAATACTCCTGAAGAGAGGTTTAATGTCCTCATACTTTGGAATATATCCTATTGGGGTGAGAATTGCTTCAACTTCACCATGAATCCTCTTCTCCATCCATTTCAGCCATACCGCTTTGTCGACTTTCGCATTCAGGAACCTTCCGTTTTCAGTCAGGAAATAATTGACTGCGAATATTCGAGGCTGTTTCTTGAGTTTGGTTCCAAACTTGAGGTAGTTCTCCAGATACTTTCCTAGATCAACAGAGAGGAATTCCATTATCGACATAGCGTTGAATACTCTCACTCCGGTCTTCCCAAGGGTCGCTGCAGTGGTTTCCGATTCTATGCTCGCTCCCTTGTTGACAACTCCGTGATCCCAGCTGAGAGATTCGCTAACGGGTGGCCACGTATCGCTGTCCCTTCCCCCGAATATCATTCCTTCGACCGGCACCCCATGCTTGTCATTCAGGGCCGTCCTGTCTAAGCCAGAAAACGAACTCAGTTTTACGGTAAATCTAGCATTCTTGTGCGAGTGTGATATTTCCTTTCCCTCTGCATCCTTGTTATACCTCTTCCACTCTCCGCTGTGGTTCTCTCCAAAATCAGGCATGGGTATTCCCATCTCGTTCCAGTATGGTGAACCGTTGTTGATGAGAACGTTCGAGAATATTACCTCGTCCCCACTGCTGAGGACTTCCCAGAGAGGACCATCGTCAGTTTCGTTCACGCCATCTATAATCCCGAAAACCCCGTTCTCGACGTTTATAGCTCTCGCGATCCCATCACGTTCCTTTATGAATACGAGGTCATCGCCGACCAGTCTTTCTGACGGAACCGTGCATGTCGAAGTTTTCCCACACGCCGATGGGAATGCTCCCGTTATGTATGTCACTCGGTTTCCATTTCCGTTGACCCCCATAAGGAACATATGCTCTGAAAGCCACCCCTCTTTTAGAGCACGCCCGATTGTCACCCTGAAAGCAAGCTTCTTGAGTCCAACGGTGTTGCCCGCGTACTGGGTATTGACTGATAGGCTCCTGTTTCCCTCCAGATCGAAATAGATCCTCCGGTCTTTCAGGTTCTTGCTAACCTTTCTTGAGTCTACCTCCCCTTGGCTGTGCACGAATTTCAAGAACTCGGTATCTGGATGATTTACAAAATAATCGAAATCCGTCCTGTACAGTATCATCTCACTGTGCATAACATAGTATGAATCGGTTATCTGCACTCCCTTCAGTGATAGAGGGGAATCCTTTGGACCCAGAGAGAAGAAACCTATCAGCATCGTCCTTTCTCTCATTATCCCTTTCATTAAACCCTCAATTTCCCTTATGCCTGCCTCTCGTTCCATGGTGTTTATGAACGGGAGTTTTTCTCCGTTTACAGTGAGAACTTTGGTGTTCTCTTTGTCCCTTGCCTGGTCATAGTAATTGTCGAAGTGATACGTGTGATTTGGAGATGCTAGCTCGCCCTCCTCTCCGTACTCCAGAGACTTCTTTCTTATGTACTCGTAGTCTGCCCCAGAATCCGTGACAAGGAAAACGGATTTTGGTTCCATCAATTCAATATAGTGTGATACGAAGTTGACAAGTTCTTGGTTCTCCAGTAGTTCGATCTTTTCAATCTCAGAGGGTGGAAATATATCCCTCTCAGATATAGCAGAACTTTTCATAATGTCAGGTAAATGATTTCTTATAAAACTTTATCTGTTATATACTATCAAATTAGATTTAGGCAAATGAACTCCTTATAGGTAAGTAGACCTTAAATCCGGCTGCAGCAAGGTTCATTCTTCCCTCTTATTGGGTGTTATCTCATATTACAAGTTCTACCAAACCAGTAGAAAAGTTGAATGTACTAACTCGGGAGTCAACCTCCATCATGCACCATAAGTGCAGTCTGAGAAAAAAATTGCAGCAATTTTATGATAGCATGTCATGCTGTTTTAAAAATAATCAATGAACAAAAAAATGAACAAAATAGGTGAGTCTATTCCTTCTTCTCCTCTTTCTTAAATCCTTTAACTAATCCCTTTCCGAATCCTTTGGCAACTTCTGCTCCCTTCTTTGCTGCCTTCCCCAGAACCTCACCAGATTTCTCGACTGCTCCTTCGTCCTTCTTTTTTTCTTCCTCCATGTAGTTTACCTCCAGTAAATGTACTGAAACCTTGTATTTAGGGCTTTCACCATTTTTCTAAGAATCCTGCGCTTGAGCCTTGAAAAACCAAGAAAAGTGCGGAGGGGGAGATTTGAACTCCCGGATCCCTACGGAGCCAGACCCTCAATCTGGCACCTTTGACCTAGCTCGGCAACCTCCGCCCACTGCAAAAGTTATTCATTTTATTTATTCTTTCGTAAGATAAGCGTGATTTGACCACCAAACTATCACATTCAGAGACCAAGTTTGGACATCGGTCAGTTTTTCCCACCTATCATCATCCAGTGGAGTTTCTGACCATCGCTTACCATTTCTGCCCGGTTATTCTTTCGTACAGGTCTCTGTAGAGCCTGGATGTTGCTGAGAGCATATCTTCAGGCAGAGCTGGTATTGGAGGCTCTTCCATCCTCTTGCTTCTCGCATCACTCAGGTTCTGGTAGTATCCGATCTTCCTGTAGTACTGCCTGACGAATTCCTTGCTTCTCTCAACTAGGGTGCCATTCTTCTCAAACTCTTCTTTTTCCCAGAATCTGTCCTCGTCTGCAGTTCCGAATGTATCAACAAGGACTGGCTGTCTTTCGCTGTCCAGCGCAAATTCTTTTTTTCCATCCGCGTGGATGAGCCCTCTACCGAGCGCCCTGCTATTGATCTCACGATCCATTTTGAAGATCATTTCCCTAATGTTTTCGACGTCGTCATCAGCAAGTCCCCCAATCCGTTTGGCTTCAGACTTGTCCAGCAGCCTGTCTGTCTTTTCGAATTTAGTTGTCATCTCAAAGAGTGGTTCGGGAATTTTCTCGCCATGTTTCGGAGGATTCCTAAAACCAAGGTCCTGATATCTAGTTATGCCTTTCTCTATTCTGTCCAGCAGGGACCCTGCGACGTAGTACCTCACTATGAATTCAAGAGGGACAAGGTAATTCTTCTTATCAGTTGTCGCACCAGTCTCGTATATATCAAATTTCCTGACCACCATCTCTCTCTTGTTTCTGAACTCGAGAAGGTGGTTTGGTATCTGAAGCCTAGTTGCCTGTTCAAACCAGTAGTTTGAAGTCCTGGCAAGGGACTCTCCCTTGTCAGGGACAAGCGATGGTATAATCTTGTCGAAAACCGAAATCTGGTCCGTGAATACAAACAGGAGGTTTTCTCCCATGTCATATACCTCTTTCACCTTGCCCTTTCTGATTAGTTTCACGCTTCTTCATCTCGGGATGCTCTTTAATTTTTCGTAATGAGCGGTGGTACTTTTCTTTTGCAGAAACACACTCCTTTCTGTGTGATGAATAGATCTGCTATAGTTTGCAGATTCAATGACAGGAGAGGCTTCAGCGCCTATATTGGAAATATATATTTTGAAGATTGTAATGAGTCTGTTATGGCAACTGAAATCAAAGTCAAGTACGGTACAGACCTTTTAAAGAAAGGTTTTGCGAAGATGACTAAGGGAGGAGTCATAATGGACGTCACGAATGCAGATCAAGCCAAGATAGCAGAAGAAGCTGGAGCTATTTCAGTTATGGCATTAGAGAGAGTCCCGGCAGACATAAGGGCAGAAGGCGGAGTGGCAAGGATGGCAGACCCGTTGAAAATCAAGGAGATTGTGGAGGCGGTGACGATACCAGTAATGGCAAAGGTCAGGATCGGCCACCTGGCAGAAGCAAAGGCGCTGGAGGAACTTGGGATTGACATGATAGACGAGTCTGAGGTCCTTACGCCAGCAGACCCGTTCTTCCACGTGAATAAAAAAGAGATCACGATTCCTTTCGTCTGCGGGGCCAGGAACCTTGGAGAGGCTGTAAGGAGAATATGGGAGGGCGCAGCAATGATCAGGACAAAGGGCGAGGCTGGCACTGGTGATATAATTGAGGCCGTCAGACACGTGAGGCAGGTCAACCAAGGGATCCAGGAAGTCCTTCTTGCCGATGAGAATGAACTCTGGGAAATGACGCTCAATATTTCAAAGAGTTACGAGATTCTGACGCGCGAGGTCAGGAGTTCACTATACGGCAGGGAAATGATATCGGATAAGGACATCATATTCGGAAATTACGCTTATGGCGAGATAAAATCCGGAATACACGAGGTCCTCAAGGAGATCAAGAAGGCAAAGAGACTGCCGGTCGTGAATTTTGCAGCTGGTGGAGTGGCCACTCCGGCTGACGCGGTCCTGATGATGGAACACGGAGTTGACGGAGTATTCGTGGGCAGTGGAATCTTCAAGAGTTCCAAACCAGACAAGATGGCATCCTCGATCGTCCAGGCGACAGCAGCGTGGGACGATCCATCAGTATTGGTGGAGACGAGCAAGGGATTGCCCGGAATGAAGGGAAGAGACGTTGAGAAGATGGAGGCATCTGAGAAGATTCAGGGCCGCGGTTGGTAAAAAACCAGATGTCCTTTCTCACAGTCGTGGGCCACGTAAACATAGACGTAATCTTCGACATCAAGCAGATCCCCTCCTTTGGCAGCGAAGAGATCAGGGCGATAGATAGGAGACTCGGGGGAACGGGAGCCAACATAGCAAGATTCGCTGCACTCCTGGGAACTCCGGTTAGATTGATTTCTCGGATCTCTAATAATTTCCCCGAGGAACTGTTAATTCCGCTGAGGAATGATCACATTGAACTTTCCCTTGAGACAAGTAGCGAGGAGGGACCGGTCTGTTACATCGCAGATGCAAAAGACAACCAGATTGCCTACATGTACCAGGGACCGATGAGTAAACCGGGGAGGGACTATGAGATAGACAGCAAATACTGCCACTTTGCAACTTCGAACCCTGAGTGGATCCTTAACCTGATCAGAAAAAGCACGAGCATAAAGGTCTTCGATCCAGGACAGGAAATAAAATACAGATGGAAACAGGACAAGCTTATAGAGGCTACTAGAATAGCAGATCTTGTAATACTGAACGAGGCAGAATTCAACTACCTCGCATCCTTCACCAGAATAGATTCGGAGAAGACGATCGTGACACTCGGTGGAAGGGGTGCCATATACAGGGACGAGATGATTCCGACGGAACACCTTCCATATGCATCTTCGCTCGGCGCAGGAGACGTGTTCAGAGCAGGTCTTTATTCGGCACTGTATCGCGGAATGGAAATCAGGAAAGCCATCGCCTGTGCAAATAGGGTGACAAGCTTCTATCTCAAGAACGGCATGAGGACTTCAAATCAGTTTGATTGGAAGAAAGAATGCTAGTTTTCTTTGTCTGTAAAGTTTGCCATTGATCTAGTTTAAAATTATTCCATTCTCTATTTATGGATTAATCGCAGCAGCGTTTAGTAGAAATATGTGCATGAAATAACCTCCGAATGAGCGCTCCTCCGGGAAGGGACAGATGGTTTCTGTCCTACTTCCCAATGAACACGTCTTCGGGCATTGTCAGCCCCCTTGCACCCCTTTTCATCACAGAGCTACTTGCGGGAGGAGCGGTCGAGTATTCGGTCTATGTGATAGTGTCTTCCATTGCCACGATATTCGGCCTGATTGTGTGGGGAAATCTATCAGACAGGCTCGGAAAGAGGAAGATGTTCATCTACATTGGATTCATTTCTCTCGCTGTCACTGCGGTACTTTTTGCAATTTCGATCAACATCGAATATTTCATCATAATTTCATTCCTGTCCGGCTTCTTCGGCAGTGCAGTGACACCGGTCTCTTCTGTCCTTATCATGGAACTTACGGAGAGGAAGGACTGGTCGATGAAGATATCCAAATTCTCCCAGTACAACAGTTATGGCAATATTGCAGGAGTCATATTCTCAGCAGTATTCGCAGGTGCATTCCCGAAGCCATCAATGCTTCGATATCTGTACCTTGCATCATTCGTATTTTACGTAGTGTCAGCGGTGTTGGGACACTTGTACATCCCCGAGAGCAAGAAGAAAGTGGTCAGGGATGAGGTACCGATAAGAACGTTCAGGGTGATAGAGAGAGTGAGATATATCCCCTCCCAGCTTATCCACTTCAACTTCCACTTCAGGGAACTTGAGAAAGACCTGAAGTACATAATCGTAGGATTCTTGGTAATGATGACAGGGTTCCAGTTGTTCTTTGTGGAATTCCCCATCATGCTCACCGCGAACCTGGGTGTTTCGTCCACAGTATACTTCCTCATTTACCTGGGGAACTACCTGTTCGGAGCGATCACCTTTGGTTTCTCCGGTCAGACCTGCCTGAAGCACGGAAACAGGAGGGTAGCGACTCTGGCTGTTCTCTCTAGAATAATCATATTCCCTTCGACCGTAGCTCTCGTAGCGCTGGTCTCCTTCAGGCCCCTCCTCTTCGTCGGACTGCTCCTCATATTTTCTCTGCTTGGAGGGCTCTGGGCATTCATTTCAGTAGGCACAGCCACCCTGGTATCAAATCTCTCAAAGCCGGAAGAGAGGGGGAGGGTCGCAGGAACGTACAATGCCGTCCAAAGTTTTGGAGCGGTCATTGGATCTGCTCTCACAGGGGTGATAGTACTGAGATTCGGATTCTACGTGGATTACATCATGGCTTCACTCGTCGTTATAGCTGGACTTATGATCTTCCTGCGTGAGAGATCTAAGTAGTCACTGCATCCTTACTATCCTGCCGTCCTTGAAAATGGGTATGACATCCGTGAAGTCTACCTGAAGGCAGAAGTCTATATCCTTCTCGAAGTGATTGTTCTTCAGAAGCAAGCTCCCGTTCCCGTTCCTTGCACGTAGCACATTGACGTCTATGTTTGAGCCGGGTTCAAGCACCTTCTTCGTCAGCGCATAAGCGAATTCATTGTCTTCAGTCGATACCCCATTCCTGAGGTTTGCTGGAAAGATGTGAACCTCCTTGTTTCTAAGATGACGGGACAGAGCATTTATGTTCAGGAATGCCCCTATCAGGGTACCTTCTCCAGCCTTTAGGATAGCACCAGACCCGTTTGTTGTCTTGAGCGCTATTTTTGCCCCATCTAGATCAAGGTTGGATGTTTCGGTTGGAGAATTGCCATAGTCAAACCCCTTTATTGGAGCAAGGTTGTCCTCTCCAAAAAGAAGATATCCCTCCTTCTTCAGCACATATGCAGAATTAATATCGTCCAACGGAACTACCTCCTTGGCTCCCTTCATGATCATTGTGATGATGTTGGATGTCGCTCTGAACACGTCTGCGACGACAGGGACTCCGTAAATATTTCTTATGTATCTTCCATCCGTTATTCTTATCATTGGATCATTTCCAGGCTTATCTCTGCACCCTCGTTGTTGAAGGCCCTCCAGGAGTGCAAGTTGAATGGATAGCCAACTATGATATGAATATTCCCGAATTTTGAGTAAAGGCTCCTGTCCTCGTCGCTCGGATATATCACTCCGGACGGATGGGAATGTATCGTGCCAACATAACCAAGGTCCATGGGTCTGGCCCATAGCTGCATTATTGCGCTCCTGTCCCCGGATATGGTGCCAGGGAGGAGTGCGATTTCGTAGATCACGTCCTTCTTTGCCTTGAGAAGTGCCGCGAACTCGTTTGGGAGAGAGTCCTTGCTACTCTCCATGACCAACTCGATAACACCTCTCCTTATCTTCATCCCATTTTCTCCCTTGCGTTCTTGTAGAAATCAGAATTGAACCTTATGAACTTGGCAGGATATTCACTCTCTGTAAAGGAGATTTCGTCGTGGAATCCGACTTCTATGCCCTCCTGCCCGTCAAGGGTGAGCATGATACTTTTCCCCTTGTCCAAGGCTACGATCCTGATTGTTGACTGCGAAGGAACCACCATGCTCCTGGCGCTCAGGCTGAAGGGTGCCATGTATGAGATGATGAACCCCTTGACTTTGGGATCCAGGATTGGTCCACCCACGCTCAGTGAATATGAGGTGGACCCAGTTGGAGTTGCAATGATTATGCCGTCTGCCCTGATATTGTGTATGAAATCGTTGTCAAGGTAGACCCCGAACCACCTTATCTTTGACATTATCATCGATTTTAGAAATGCTTCATTCAGCGAATCCGGCAGTCTCTTAGAATTGACTGTGGTCTTGATTCTTGCCCTTTCTTCGACCCTGTAATCACCCCTGAGAAGTCTGTTGATGCACGCAAGTGCCCCGGTGGAGTCGACTTCAGAGAGGAATGCAAGGCTGCTCACGTTTACGGGCAGAACAGGGAGTTTTGTCTTCTGAAGGGTCCATAGTGCAGCACCATCACCGCCGACGGTGACTATGGCATCTGCGCTGATCTTGTCTACCCTTTCCCCTTCCATTTTCATCTCCTTTGCAGTACCGTATTCAATGACATAGTCATGGCCATTTTCTTTCAGGAAGTTTGTAAGAAATTTGATGACCTCTACACACTTTGGGCACTCGGGTTTGGATACAAACCCTATTTTCATGCCTCATGCACCTCCCCTTCGCAGGAAAACAGTTGCAAAGAAGCTATTCATCGTTGATGGGGAATCGTCTCCAGATATATAAAAATACAGAAATTAGCAACTTTAAGGGAAAACGTAAAATAGAAATTTCCGTAGTATTTAAAGGATATAGATGAGGATAGAAAGGAGGGACATCGTTATCATTTCCTGCATAATAGTTGCAGGTGTAGTGATACGACTGATCCCGAATATCCTCTATTACGCGTGGGGAAATGACTATGGTATCTACTACTACCTGAGTGAGGCGTTCCTCAGCGGAAAGGCGCTGGCCTATCCTCCTAGTTCACCCTGGGGAACGGACGGGTACCAGTATTTTCCGGTGACATATCTGATCGTGGACCTCGTGCACTATGCAACGGGGCTCCCAATCGATCTTTCCCTGGATTATTCCATTCCTATCCTCGGTGGGCTGACGCCATTTCTCGTCTACATCATCTCGAGGGAAGTGGGATTAGATAAGGTTACTTCCGCCCTTGCAGGTTTCCTGCTTGTCGTGAGCCCGATCCAGCTGTACCAGACATCCCAGCCGAATTACCTCACCACTGGCCATTTCTTCCTTCTGCTATCAATATATTTCTTCCTTGCCTACCACAGGAAGAGGGTGTATGCCATCCCAATGGCAGTATCAATCGTCCTGCTGGTTCTGTCTCACCAACTATCGACGTACTTCTTCCTCATTTCTATCATCGGGATGGTTTTTGCAATGAACCTCCTCAGTACCAAGTGGAAATCCAAACTGTTTGCTGATATGATCATTATAGAATTCTCCGGGACACTGATGATAACCTACCTTCTCCTGAGAGTCCCTGGCATGGTTTCATTCTTCTCGAAGGCCATTCATGGATTGGGATACGGAGGAGTCATAGCACTTTTCTACGCCCTCATTCTTGGCATGTACATTATACTGAGGAGAGTAAACTCAACTGCAATCAAGGATTATGCTGTCAGGGCGATAGAGAAGCTTAGGCTGGAGATAGCGCCCAAGAGAGATGTCGGTCTCGTCTTTCTCTCCGTTGTAATCCTGATAATCTTATTCGTCTTACTGAGTATCACCGGGTTCATACCCAGCTATATCACATACTACGCTTTGTTAATCTCTCTTCCCTTCATAATTTTCATATCTATTTCCGTGGTCGGGATCAAGTATTTTCTGATAGAAAACAACAAATTCGAAGTTCTTGGATGGACGATGGCAATCATTCTTTCACTGCTCTACAGCTTTGCTTCGAAGAACACGGTACTGATCCCTGCACGGAACATAGAGTATCTTTCAGAGCCATTCTGTATCGTTGCAGGGTATGTACTCATAAAGTGGTATCAATACTTTAGCTCACACAGGAGCGGAAGAGGCGCGGGTGTCAAGCAGGTCTATACTGGGGGGCAGCAAGTGACAACACCAATAGCCATCAACACTCCTGCCGGTTTGACCGTGGTCTCTGTACCTCGCATGAGGACGGTAAACACCATAAGGCACATCACCTATTCTGCAAGGAGGCCCGTCGAGAACGTGATAGTCATTGCTGCAGTTTCCCTTGTACTGTTGATGGGCGTTGCCAGCTATCCTATGGTCTCGCAGTTCGTTCCCTCCCATTCGGAGGCAATAACGCTGGAGGACAATGCAACAATCCAGTACCTGGCCCAGATTGGGAACAAGAATCTGTCTGTAGCAACGGACCACCAGATAGGCATTCTTCTGTATTCCTAT
Source organism: Thermoplasmata archaeon (assembly GCA_021827945.1). GTDB lineage: Archaea > Thermoplasmatota > Thermoplasmata > Thermoplasmatales. Next base: position 8,325 of record JAKATW010000144.1, on the reverse strand, counting down.
GGTTTCGATTCTCCATTCAACAACATTTCTGTCCTATGGAATTCAACAAGCTGGACCGCTGCGATCAACGAGATCACGGGGGAAAATGGATCCTATGCCCCTGTCGGTTATGTTTTCCTTAACAGTTATATGCTTCGTTACGGGGTATGGGGATACAACAGCTCCCTCAACCCGAATGAGGCGTCAATACCGGTAAATGGGTCGGCATACTACAAATTTTTCCAGGAGCCTTTCAAACTGGTGTTCGAAAACAGTTCCACGAATGGTAACAGCACTTCATATCTCTTCGAATTGAACTGGACATTTCTCGGCAACAGGGGCTATTACCTGTCGTATTATGAGGGACTGTACAAGAACAAGACACTAAACGGATCGGCTATCCAACTTTCTCCCACTTCTCCAGCTTCTGAACTGACGAAAGGGTACTTCCCCTCTTTATCTCCTCTCTTACCCTATTCTCCCGTTCAGCAACGTCCACAGCTCTATTTGTTATTTCGAGAGCCTCTTCTTCTGGTATGACTACCACGCCTGAATAATCTGCGATGATGTAGTCTCCAGTCCTGATCTTCATTCCATTTATCTGTATCTCACTCCCTATCTCCCCAAAACCCTTAGGGTCGCCTGCGTTTGATGATACATACCTGGAAAATGCGGGAAACGGAATTTTCATTATCGAGTCAAGGTCCCTTATGGCTCCCCAGATGACAACCCCCTTCACCTTCTTGCTGACGCAACTCCACGATGCCAGTTCTCCCCACACCGCATCCTCTCCGCCATCAGCGTCAATGACAAGAATGTCGCCCTCCTTCGCATGGTCTATGGCCTCCACTGGTTTTGCCCAGTCGCCATTCACAGTCTTGACCGTCAGGGCTCTACCAGCTATTCTCGTGTTTGCGGGAATCCTCGGGATTATGCCGTGTATCGCACCGCCCCTGTGCATTGCGTCAGAGACGTTGGATGAAGATACCTTTGACAGCGCTTCCACGATCTCATTCTTGGAGTATTTCTTGTACATATCTCCGTGCTCTGCCACTCCAGTCGCGATGACCCTCTTTATAGATGCAGTTTCCTCAGTGACGTTGGGCGCCTTGGTGATGGCACCACCGACTATTATTATGGAAGCTCCTCTCTTCACTACTTCTGGAATCGACTCCTTGTTCAAACCTCCTGCAACCGCTATGGGAGTGTTTGTAACTGCTACAACCCTCTCAAGTATCTTCAGCGGATTCTTCCCGATCATTTGCATATCTATACCGACATGCTCGCAGAAGTACTTCACTCCGAGTTTCTCAAGTCGTTTAACTCTCTCCTCAACATTTTCGACCTGCAGCAGGTCAATCATTATTTCCGCACCGTATTTCTTTCCTGCTTTCACTGCCTCGGTTATTGTCGGATCGTCGCTGATTCCCAGTATGGTGACGATCTGAGCGCCGCTCTTGGCGGCCAATTCCGTTTCAAAACCGCCCACATCGGCAGTTTTCATATCTGCGACTATCAATTTGTTCGGAAAAGTCTTCTTAATCTCTCTGATTGCTTGCATTCCTTCGCTCTTGATGAGTGGGGTGCCAACCTCAATCCAATCGGCCCCTCCTTCAACGGCCTCCTTTGCAACTTGAAGGGCTCTATGAAGATTCTCAAAGTCCAGGGCTACCTGCAGAACTGGTTCCATAATATCGCATTTTAAGATTGAAAATGACTACTTTAACTTATCAGGGGCTGTTGTACTTTCGTTACTTTTTTCGTCTATCGGTCTGATCATTCATGAATTCCAACCACATTTTGCATATTTTTAACTCATGGTATTCTGGGAAAATCGTATATAGTCAGCAATTGATATTTTGCCAATCAAAGAATGGTGGTGAGCAAGGGTGGTTAAGGAATTTCCAAGGCGAAAAGGCTACAAAACTATAGTGGTTGTCGTCGCTGCAGTGGTGATAATATCGGCAATTTCACTCTATTATTGGGGCCCATTCTCACTCAGTAGCAACAGAGAAAGCCAGTTGAGGCTGACATATTTTGAAAATACGGGCACAATTCTCTCAGGACAGAATATCACCCTGACTATAGAAGTTTATAATACAGGTCCTACCTCGATTTTCAATGTCAGTGATTCCTGGCCTATGATAGGAGGTGATAACAATCGAATGCTCATTTCTCCCTGCAGTTTCGACTTACCTTACGGTTTTGCAATCGTCCCTGGATATGTGGTAAATGGTTCAGTCATTTCAGCCAAACCCCTTAACCTGTGGAGTCCAGGGGTTTATAACTGTCCAGTCATTTATCCAGTGAGCAGCTACGAGATAACAGGACTGTCAGATCATGCTTATATCCTGTCTCCGAGCAATCCATCAATTCCCATAACACTGATATCAACTGTTCAGATTGATGGTTACTGGGCACCTTCAATCTCTATAGACGGTTCCTCTCAGTTCCACTATTTTCCAGCTGGTGAGTATACGGTCATAGTTGCAGACGAGTGGGGTGCTGCTAGTCTTCTTCATTTCCAGGTTTCTTCAATGTCCCTTTCTTCGTAGACCTCTTTATCTCCTCAACCCTCTTCCTTAGCGTTGTGCCTGATTCGGAGATTATGCCGACAAGATCTGCCCTGGCTGCCTTCACTATGGCGTTGGAATAGGCTCTGGAGATCTTTCCAGAGTTGCTCTTAGACGCTTTGTAAATGTCGGGAATTTCATATATGATTCCGTGCTTTGGAGGGGTCCCTTTCCCCTTCCTGAACCTGAAGAACGCCTTCTCAGCACCTATAATCTGGACGGTGCTGGAAGAGCTGAGCGCAAGATTCCTGATTCCTCCAAATGATTTCAACAGTCTGGCAGCGACCTTGTAACCGACAATTTTCTTTAGATTCGGTGCACTCCTCTCTACGTATTCATCGAGCGTTCTTTCCAGTTCCTTTACGTATCCCCTGATATCGCTTAACATCTTTGCGATCTGTTCAGAAAAGTCGCTTCTGACGGAAATCGCGTACTTCATGAATATTGAAGTCTCTTCAACTTTCTGTTCTAGAAAGTTCTCAAACTTCTCCATCTCGTCAAGTGTTGAAATGATCTTCTCAATCAGCTCATCCTCAGTCAGCTTCGAGGACAGCATTTTCTTGTTCAGCAGCTCAAGGCTTTCCCTTAGCACGTCAAAATTGATTCCTTTCTTCTTGTATGTGGGGGACAGCGAGACTTGTTCTCCATTAAATGTGGAAGTCCCGCTTTTCAGGATATCTAGGTAGATTGCAGTGAACTCCTCCTTCGTGAGGGGAAATTCTTTGTCCTGTCCCTTGAGCTTGTCCACTGAAATGAGATACAGCATCATTCGTTGAGAAACGGCGTAGATAAAAACTTTCGTCACTTTACTGTTAAATAACAGTTAAAAATCACTGAAGGTGCAAAACAAGGACTTCGAACATCTATATGAGGAGTTTGAAAGAGGTGCAAAATCTAAGAAGGATGATATCGTCTCCTACACGGTGAAATTTCTGAACTACAGGATACCACACTACAACTGGGTTGGCATCTATATGGTGGAAGGAGACGATCTTGTGCTCCTCACATATTCTGGACCAAAAGAGACTGAGCATACAAGAATTAAAGTTGGGGATGGAATATGTGGTCTTGCTGCAAAAGAGGAGCTTACGGTCGTAGTTCCAGATGTCGCCAAGGATCCGAGATACATAGCATGCTTCCCTGATACAAAATCAGAGATAGTTGCCCCGATATTCAGGGATGGGAAAGTCATCGGGGAAATAGATATTGATAGCGATTTCGTGGACCCTTTTACCGACCATGACAAGCACTTCCTGGACCTGATAACAAATTTAATAGGGAGTAGGTTATAGGTTAAACGGGACATTTGTGACAGTTTCAAGTATTATGAGGTATTCAGTAGGTGGTTTAATGTCAGGTAGGAAATATTCTAAGTATGAAAAAGCTAGAATAGTCGGTGCAAGGGCCCTTCAGATCTCCTTGGGCGCTCCCATTATCATCGAGATCCCGAAGGATGTCATAGACCCACTGAGGATTGCTCTTGTCGAATATGAAAATGAAGCAATACCGATGACGGTCAAGAAGAGATCACGCGCGAAGTAGGTTTTTACTATGAAGAACTGGAGCGGGCACATAATTTTCCCACAGAACTTCGAATGGAAGCAGCTTGAAAAGAGTTTCAGGGGAATGATGGAGATGTTCTTCAAGGAAACCAACGAAATGGAGGATGAGCCGGACCACAGGGACGTGATCATAATGCTCAACATGCTCGACATAAAGAACAACAGGAAACCTGAGGGTTATACCAGGGAGGGAAAGCTTAGAATGATATTCCCGCTGGACAAGAAAGAGATCACATTTCTCGCTCCACTGCCAGAAACCTACGTCAGAGACGTTTCCGAGGACGTAAGCAAGTATCTCATATCAAAGAAGATAAGGCACATTCTAGAATTTGACCAGATGAAGTATACTGCGTATAGGAAGAAGAGAAAATAGACTGACTTAGATATATTTCTATCCAAGAAATTCGACTATTCTTTTTGCCCCCTCTTCCAAATCTTTATCGGAAAGCGAGAATGAGAGCCGTACCCTGTTTACCCCCGATGGTCCAAACCCTGAACCGGGAGTGACAAGAACCTTCTCTTTGTCCAGTAACTTATCCGAAAATTCATCACCAGTCATTCCGTTCTTCAATCTGGGGAAGGCGTAGAATGTCCCCGCAGGTTTCTTTATTTCTATCTTACCACTCTTCGAGAGGATAGAATGGAGCTTGTCTCTCCGTCTCTGGAAATTAATTCTCATATTCTCGGGGAATGTCGTGTTATCTATGGCTTTAAGAGCCGCATATTGCGAAACTGAGGGAGCGCATGTCAGAGTCTGCTGCTGAAACGAATCAATGTGATTTGTGAATTCCGGCGGTGAAATCAGGTATCCCAGTCTCCATCCCGTCATAGCGTGACTCTTGGAGAAACCGTTTATGACAAAAGTCCTTTCACGCATCCCTGGATATGACAGCGGGGAGATGTGTTTGCCCTCATAGATTATCTTTTCATAAATTTCGTCTGAGGCTATATACAGATTGTTGTCTGAAGCAACGTCGGTGATTCCCTTCATGTCCTCATCAGAGGCTACCCATCCGTGAGGATTTGAAGGCGAATTTATCATGATCATTCGGGTTCTGCCATCTATCTGTTCCTTAAGGCTTTCGATATCGGGACTGCCATCTTCCCTAGATGCAAAGTATCTTGGCGAACCTCCAGCTATTTTCACAATCTCCGGATAGGATACAAAACTGGGGTCCTGTATGAGAACATTATCTCCCGGTTCAATCGTCGCCTGGACTGCCATGTTTATAGCGAATTTTGCAGGTGTTACTATTACATTTCCAGCCCCGACGTCAATACCGGTCATTCCTTGGTATTTCTCAGCTATCTTCTCCCTCAACTCCTTTATTCCAAGAGAGGCCGTATAGTGCGTCTTCCCCTCCTTAGCTTTCTTCATTGCAAAATCTATCACATCTTCAGGAGTAGTTGCATCCGGTTCACCAACTCCAAAAGAGATGGCATTTTCGCCATTCTCTCTGAGCTCAGCAAACTTGTTGTTAAGGGAGACAGTTGGAGATGGCAATATTGCTTTGAATCTAGATGAGACCATTTTGACTTCTGAATTACTTTACGCTATAAAGCAGTGCCGCTTCGTGTATCAACTGATGGGCTCAAGACATTCTAGAACGTAGTCCGAATATTCCATCTCCGCTCATATAGAGATTTTCGTTTTCTCGTACCTCAATTCGCTCCGAACAATACCCTAGTTTTATCCCCTAGATGTAATTGCGTTTACGTTACTGAGTATAAGGGACGCTACACAATCGATTACTGAAGGAGGTTTTAATGATAGAACAGAGGACAAGAACAGATGTGAGCGGAATGTCAATCTTGTGACATCTGCAAAGAACTTCAGGTTATCTACGGTGTAAAGTCATATAGTACACTAGCATACTTTTATATAATATCATATAGTATAGTTATACATGGACAAAGAGACTTTGCGTTACGTCATAACAGACCAAGAAAAATCGACAGGGAAGTCCATCGCCTTGAAGAAGCTCATTACTAGGGACAGCCATGGTCCACTCAACCTGAAAAATCCAACTGCACTTGTCATACTTGGAGTGAGGAGGTCTGGTAAGTCTACGCTTTCAAAACAGCTATTCCTAGGAGAAAAGTTTGGTTATGTTAATTTCGACGACGAACGTCTCTTAGGGGTTAATAAAGACGACCTTAATGCTATTCTTCAAATATTCTACGAGCTGTATGGCTCAGATTTGGAAAGGATTGTACTAGATGAAGTACAACTTGTGCCAGGATGGGAACCGTTTGTCAGCAGGATGAGAGATTCAAATATAGTAATAATCACTGGATCAAGCTCAAAGCTCCTTAGTGGAGAACTCTCAAGCAGATTGACTGGTAGGCACGTAGATTTTCTCCTTTTTCCTTTTAGCTTTAGAGAGTTTCTAAAGTACAAAGGCTGGAAAATCCCAAGCGCATTTTCTACGGTAGAACGAGCTGAGATAGTAAACTTGCTTGAGGAGTATCTCTTTTCTGGGGGGTTTCCTGAACATTATGTTCTTGGCAAACAAATAATAACCAATGTCTACAATGACATAGTAACCAAGGATGTCGTTCAGAGGCACAAGATCAAGCACAGAGACGATCTGCGACAGGTTGCCAGATTCTTGATAAATAATAGCTCAAATGAATTCACTTACGCTTCGTTGAAAAAAATAACTAGGATTAAGAGTGTCGTGACATTGACCAACTGGGTCCGATATCTTGAGGAGGCATATCTCATCTTCGAGATTGAAAGATTTTCCTTTAAACTGAAACAGATAATCAATGCGCCCAAGAAAATATACAGCGTCGATAACGGAATCATAAGAGAGTTAAGCACCGAGCAGAGTCCAAATAAGGGGAAGTATATGGAAAATGTTGTAGCGATACAGCTCATGCGGTACTGCAAGAATCAGGATTCATTCGAAGTTTTCTACTGGAAGGATCATCGTGGGAGAGAAGTAGACTTTGTTATCAAAAGAGGAAATAAGATACTTCAGCTAGTTCAGGTTACCTTTGCTTCAAGCCCTGAGTCAATCAGTAGCAGGGAGTTGGAATCTTTGGTGACTGCTTCCACTTACCTCAAATGCGACATGTTGACTGTTATCACCTGGGATTACGGAGGAAAACTGGAAAAGAATGGTAAGACAATAGAGTTCATCCCCCTTTGGAAATGGCTTCTCTTAAAATCTCCGTTGACTTCCCTTGCGTTTGAGAACTATTGATAACGACTTCTCAAAAACGTGATATGCAAAGCAACATAAGTCAGAGATCGATTGAAGAAAAGATAATTAATCAAATCTGTCTTTTCTGGTTGTGTCCATCAAGGTCCAGTCCCTCAGCAAGTTCTATGGAGACAAAGAAGTTCTTTCTGACTTTTCAATAGAGATCAAGAGCGGAGAGATCTACGGTATACTGGGACCAAACGGATCTGGCAAGACCACCCTGCTGAAGATAATGGCAGGGATTTCACAATTCGACAGTGGTTCAGTCACAGTGGAAGGAATCGATGCCAGGAAAGATCAGATTGCCATAAGGAAAATAGTCGGTTATGTTCCTGAGACCCCATATCTGTATGAGAGCCTCACCCCTTACGAGTACTTCAGTTTCGTGGGGTCTATAAGGGAAATACCGAAAGACGTTGCACAGAGGAGGGCTGACGATCTCACGAAGGCATTTGGGATGGAAGAGTACAACGACCAGTTCATCGGGAGTCTATCTTTTGGAACGAGGCAGAAGGTATCAATCATTGCATCCCTGATACATGCCCCAAAGATACTCATCCTTGATGAGAGCATAAATGGTCTGGACCCCCAATCAGCAAAGATTTTCAGAGATCTCCTTTCGAGCCTCGCCCAGGACGGTATGACTGTGGTCTTTTCCACACACATCCTGGAGATTGCAGAGAACGTTTGCGAGGAGATCGCAATAATGAAGAGCGGAAAAATCGTTGCGGAGGGAAGGACGTCAGAACTGTTGAAGGAGAGAAACCTGGAGGACGTTTTCATAGATCTGACATCGACAGAGGACATAACTTCCGTCGTAAGCGCACTCAGGGGGACTCTGAGATAAACTGAGTTTCACCTTACGCATCATTTTACAAAAATATTAGTTGGTGAAATTCATTTGAGATATATGTTATCCTATAGTAAGATTTCCAATCCCCTTTTGAAACCATTCAAGACGAGTTTTGGGACACAACTCACAAGGGATGCAATAATTCT
>JAKATW010000027.1 GCA_021827945.1 Thermoplasmata archaeon | reverse complement strand
TCGACTATCGATGGAATGAACACTCTAGTAAGAGGACAGAAACTACCAATTTTCTCAGGGTCAGGTCTTCCTCACAACAAGATCGCAGCGCAGATAGCAAGGCAGGCAAAGGTGCTGAGTTCCTCGGAGGGTTTCTCGATCGTATTCGGTGCAATGGGTATCACTTCCGAAGAGGCAAACTTCTTCATCGACGAGTTCAGAAAGACCGGTGCGCTAATGAGGTCAGTTCTATTTTTGAACCTCGCTTCCAGCCCCTCAATGGAAAGAATAATCCTCCCCAGAGTAGCGCTTACTGCAGCGGAATATCTTGCATACGAGAAAGCAATGCACGTTCTGGTCATTCTTACGGACATGACTAATTATTGTCTTGCACCAGAGACAGAAGTTGTAATGGCGGATGGCACGGTTAAGGAAATAGGCAAAATAGTTGACGAAGTCATATCCAATCCAAACAAGACAGATGCTCTTAGAGGATTGAATGTCCTGTCATGGAATGGTTCAACCTCTGTTGCGGCTCCGGTTGAAGATGTCCAGAAACTTAGGTACAATGGCACAATGCTCAGAATTACGACCAGATCAGGAGCAAAATTTTCAGTTACCCCAGATCATAAGATATTAGTAGATACTGAAGAAGGACCAGAAATGGTAAGAGCCGGACTGGTTAGAGTTTCTGACAGGATTTATTCGACTAGGAAGTTAACAGCCGATGGCAACGAGCCCTCGTTGCTAGATTTGATTCAAGATGGGCCATTCTATGTTCATCTAAGGGACAGAAGTCTTGAGGGCCTCCTATCTGAGAAATATGGATCCCTTTATGAAGCTGCTAAAGCTCTAAAGCTTAATTATAGACGTCTGGCTGATTCTTACAGCAAGAGGACAATATTGAGCACTGATCTTAGAAAGATTGCTATGGATTTAAACATCAACAATGAAGATATATCAAAGAAGATCGAGAGCATTTCATCAGGAAATAGAGGAAGATTAAGGATTTCACCAGATTTTGACAATAAAAAATTGCTCTACTTAATGGGACTTGTCGCATCTGACGGTAATGTTTATGAAAATCGAGATCAACACGTTTACAGATTGATGTTTTCGAATAAAAACAAAACTCTTCTCTCAAATTTTGAAGGTTACGTGAATGATATCTTTCTCCGCCAGAACTTAGTTCGGTCCAAGAACCAAGACGGCGTTACTATGTTGTCTGTAAACAGCCGAGCATTGGTCTATATGGCCAAGAAACTTGGAATAGGTGGGGATCTGAAACCAATAATGAAATTGAAAGAAGACCTCATTGCTTCGTTTTTGAGAGGCTATCTTGACGGAGATGGGTCAATTCCCAGAGATAGGAATAAAGTCTTCTACACCACCAAACACGCAACCCGAGCCAAACGCCTTCAGCAACTCCTTAGAAGAATTGGAATCGCTTCAACGATTCGGTCTAGGAGTTCTTTAGGATTGGAATTTAGAGGAGGCGTGAAAACAATGGTTTACGATGTAGCTATAGAAGGCACGAAAGAAATAATTTCATTTAATGAAAAAGTGGGAACTTACAATCCTTTCAAAAGAACAAACCTGGACAACATAATTCAAGAAAATTTTCATAATTGCAAGTATGATTCCGCGTCACTGATGACCCATTTTCTCCTTAGGCAAATGAGGGAACAGGGTGATATGAGTCAGAAGGAGCTTGGTCACAGTAGCACTGTTTCCCAAATTGAGTCAGGAGATAGAGACACTTCAAAACAGTCCATGTTGTCCTTAGTAGATGGAGCAGTTTCGAATGGTCTCCAGAATGTGAATGAAAATTTATTACAACTCCCTAGAGGTGAATACATTCTGGATGACATACTTTCTATAGAACCATACGAGTACGACGGCTACGTTTATGATTTCACTGTAAGTGGAACCCACAAATTTGTAATAGAAAATGGATTAATTGTATCAAACTGTGAGGCGTTAAGAGAGATATCTGCAGCGAGAGAGGAAGTTCCAGGGAGGAGGGGGTACCCTGGTTACTTGTACACGGATCTTTCCACGATATACGAAAGGGCAGGGAAAATCAGGGGAAGAAATGGTTCAATTACTCAGCTTCCGATTCTGTCTATGCCCTCGGATGATATGACCCACCCCATCCCCGATCTGACGGGTTACATCACAGAGGGACAGATTTTCGTCAGCAGGGAGCTTCACAGAAAGGGCATTTACCCACCAATAAACGTTCTGCCATCGCTATCGAGACTAATGAACCAGGGTATTGGAAAGGGACGAACGAGGGAAGATCACAGGGGAGTTGCGGATCAGTTGTACTCCGCATATGGAAGGGGTACGGACCTTAAGAGTCTCAGTGCCATAGTCGGAACTGAAGCGCTCGGTAAGGACGACCGACAGTACCTTGAATTCGCAAACCTCTTCGAAGGAAGGTTCGTCAACCAGGGATTCAACGAAGATAGAACGATAGAGAAAACCATGGACATAGGATGGGACATCCTATCCACTCTTCCGGAGAGGGAGATGAAGAGGGTCAAGAGGGATTTCATAGAAAAGTACGGTAAATGGAGGAAGTGAGTTGGAAACCACCAACATTCGCCCGACCAGGATGGAGCTTCTCAAGACGAAGGGAAGGATTAAGCTTGCAAAGAGGGGACTAGATCTGCTGAAGCTGAAAAGATCATCCCTCATAATGGAGTTCTTCTCCATTTCGAAGGAAGTAAGGGGACTCAGGGGGAATGTTAGGGAACTCATTGAAAAGTCTGTGACGAGCGAGAGACTTGCGGAAATAGTGTCGGGTAAACTCATCATAGAGAATACCGCATTTTTCCAGCCTAGTTTGCAGGTCCAGGTAAATTCAAAGAACGTCATGGGAGTCAAAATACCCCAAGTCACAATGTCAAAGCAGAAGAGTTTCATGGACCAGCTCTACGAGATGATATCACTGCCCACTTCACTCATGGAGACCAGAGAAAATTTCGTGGAACTCCTGAACAGGCTCCTTGTCATCGCAGAGAAAGAGATAGCGATGAGAAGGCTCCTCATTGAGATTGACAGGACAAAGAGGAGGACCAATTCGATAGAGAACGTCCTGATCCCCAGGCTTACCGAGACTGCCACCTACATAAAGATGAAACTCGATGAGATAGACAGGGAGACGTTCATAACTCTCAAAGTGATAAAGGGAAAGATAGAGGAGAGGGTGGAAGAAAGTGTATAGGTTTGCAAATCCTATCCAGAGAAAATTCTACATCATTCAAAGAATGGTCTTTTTTGCAAACATAGTCATGTTCATCATTGGACTAGTTATAATTGTGGAGGTTATTCTGTGACAGAAGAACTCGCGACACTTCGCGCTATAAAGGAAAGTGAGGAAGAATCTAAGAAGAGAATCGAACAGGCACGGATCATGGGAGCCCAGATCGTAATCGAGGCGAAAGAGAGGGCAAAGAAGATTATCTCAGGGGCCGAGGAAGAGTCGAAGAGGGCTTACGACCAGTACCTGAAAAAAGAAATGGAAGCGACTTCACTGGAAATCGTGCTCATCAAGAAGAAGTTCGAAGAAGAGGCAGGTAAACTGAAGAAAGAAATTTCGAAGGAAGTCATAGAAAAGATGGCCAAGATCATTATGGAGGACAATAGGTAAATGCTGATACCCAGGAAGATGAAGAAGGTTAGGATCTATTCCGTGAAGCAGAATGAAGAAGCGATTCTATCTGCACTTCACGACCTAGGCATCTTCCAGGTAGAACCGGTTTCACTCTCTTCTGACCTTATCTCTTCCCTTCCCCAGACTGAATCGTATGCAAAACTCAGTGAACTCTCCAGAAAGGTAAGGGATCTCGAGATGTCCCTTTACCCGAACGAGACTGATGAAAAGAGATTATTCAAGGATGTCAAGGAACTTGTATCAGCTGCTGAAAACATCGATATTTACGAAAGAGTGAAATCCCTTAAAGAAAAGGAGGGAGTCCTTCTTTCATCCTTGAAGTTCCTGAACGAAAGAGTATCTGCGCTGGACATGATATCATTCTACGACGGCGATCTGAGTTACCTGAATGGTGAAAACATCTCATCCTTCATCATCAAGAAGGAGGAGGGAATCGCAGAAAAGCTGAGGACTCTCGGAGAGACCATTCTGCTACAGGGACAGTCCTACGTCATAGCCGCGGTCCAGAAGAATGCACTGAGCAAGTTTGGTGAACTCGCGAAGGATGAAAAGCTCGAGGTAGTCCCCGTCCCGATCTATTCAGGAAAGGTCAAGGAGAACCTGGCTGCTGAAGAGCTTGAGAGAAACGGAAAGCTGAAGGAACTTAACCAAGTGAAAGAGGAACTGGAAGAGATTTCCAGAGACTATTTTGCAAACGTTGCAGCTATCAGAGAGCAGCTGGACATCGAGATGAAAAAGATCGATGTTACATCCAAACTCTCCGGGACCAACAGTGCAATTATTCTTGAAGGCTGGGTACCCGCAGAGGAGTATGGCATGATGAATGAAGCTCTCTCTAACGTCACGGGAGGACAGATAGTGTCGGAAGAGGTCGAGACGGATGAAATTCCCCCCACATCCCTGAAGAACTACAGGGGAACCAAACTCTTTGAATTTTTCATCAGATTTTACTCTCTCCCCCAGTCAGTTGATATAGACCCGACGCTGATATTCGCTCTCGTCTTCCCGATTTTCTTCGGTTTCATGATTGGAGATGTGGGATACGGAGTCACAATATTGCTGATATCTATATGGCTCATTAGGAGGGTCAACCATCCCCCAAAGAAGTCCAGAATCCCGAAATTCCTGAGCAGATTCGTAATGACGATGATGAAACCAAGAAGTCTTAGAGTTCTCGCGAAAGCAATGTTGCCTGGGGCAATAATAGCCATAGCATTAGGGATACTTTTCGATGATTACTTTGGATTTTCCCTTCCATATCCACACTTCGCCCTGATCTCATCCTTTGGGATCAAGAAACTGTTGCTCCTATCGGGTTACGTTGGTGTGGCTATGGTCTCCCTCGGGCTACTCTTTGGATTCGTAATCAACTATGTCCACGGACACAGAAAGGAAGCCATCGGAAAAGTGGGGTGGCTGATGGTTGCATATGGCATAGTGATTCTTGGACTGGAGGTTATCAGAAACAGCACCAGTGGTCTAAACCCCGTCATTACCAAAATTGACTTTCTAGCCTACCCCCTACTCTTTGCCGGACTGGGGGTCGTGGTGTACGCAGAAAAGGCCCAAGCACTGATCGAGGTAACTACGATCATTTCCCACATCCTTTCGTACACTAGACTCGTCGGTATTCTTCTTTCATCCGCAATACTTGCACTGGTGTTCGATGACATCTTTCTCAGTACACTTCACCATTCCATCCTATTCCTGATATTTGGATTCGTGATCCTCATAATAGGGCAAATGCTCAACCTCGTCATAGCAATATTTGAACCTGGAATCCAGGGTGCAAGGCTGATATACGTGGAGTTCTTCAGCAAGTTTTACAAGGGAAATGGCAGGGAATTCAGGCCATTCTCTTCGCCACGCAACTACACTATCAGGCAATTCAGCTTGGAGCCGCTCGTTCAAAAGGGAAAAAAATAGACTTCCAGATCTTAGCATTAGATTTTTAAACTCGGTATGATAATGATTATTGAAACGACACATGCATCGTCTTGAAACCACTAGCCCTAACAGCTTGATCGGATTACTTGAGATATTAGAAGATATTGGGAAATCGACCGATATAGCCAAACTGGATGATTCGCTGGATGAAGAGAGAACAATGCTCATGAATCTCCTGGACGATGCTGAGAGCCTCAAGCTGCTGACGGTCTCGAATGGCGATGCTTCACTGACCGAGATCGGAAAGAAATTCCTTGACTCAAATATCGAGCAGAGAAAGAGACTGCTGAAGGCCCTGGTCAAGGACGTGGAACCTTTTAATTCGCTCATAAACTTCTTCAAATCGCTCAATACGACGGAGGTCCCGAAAGAGGACGTTGTAAGATACCTCGGAGAGATCTTTCCCCCGGGAGAGCATGACGACACATTCAGAGTAGTTCTGAACTGGGGAAGATATACCAAACTCTTCAGCTACGACAGTGACGTTGGTCTCATAGTTTTCCAGGACTAGTCAGAAGACATCAGTTTGACCACGCTGTCCACCACTGCGTAGAATTCCTCGCTCCTGGTGTTCCTCGGCCTGGGCAGTTCAACCTTTATTTCTCCCAATACCTTCGCGGGTCTTGGACTCAGGACTATGATCTTATCGCTCATCTGCACAGCTTCATCCACGTTGTGAGTGACCATGAGTATGGTGTCCGGGGGTAAATTTGGGGACTCCCACAGGTCAAGCAACTCTTCCCTAAGGGCCTGTGCAGAGAATACATCCAGTGCTGCGAACGGTTCATCGAGCAGCAGCAGGTCTGGTCCAGTTGCGAGGGCCCTGGCGATGGACACTCTCTGTTTCATTCCCCCTGACAATTCTCTTGGGTATGCCTCCTCGAACCCGTCGATTCCCACGATCTTTATGAATTTCTCCGCTGTTTCCCTTATGTAGGTTTCGTCGTCTGAGACTGCTTCCAGCGCAATCTCCACATTCTTCAGTACGTCCAACCAGGGGAAGAGCGCAGAATTTTGGAACACAACAGAAAACTTGAGCTTGGAAGGATCAAAAACCTTGTTCCCGAGTGTCACGGAGCCAGCAGATGGTTTCAGCAGACCAAGGAGTATCTTGATGATGGTGGATTTCCCACAACCAGATGGACCGATGATCGAGACAAACTGGTTGCTGTGAATGGAGAAAGATATGTCACGCAGCGAAAGGAGTTTCTTTCCGTTGGAATCGTATTCGACTCCTATACCTTTCAGTTCCAGTAAATCCATCAATGCCATAGGCAATGATATTATAAAGCCTTGACTAACCTACTTCTACTTACTCCTTTCTTTATCCAAAGACCCCCTCGATTTCCTGAAATTTCTGTGACATCTTTCTCCATTCTACTTAATTCATGATCTTTACCCCTTTGGCCATCATATATGTAATTCAATAAAAGGAGACTGCCTCAGAAAAGGATTTCTACGCTGGTTCAATAGAGTGAGAGCCCATGGTAAGTTTCGCCCTCTTACTACTCATTCTTGAGGCCACAGGTGTGACGTTCCTGAGATTGTGGATTCTCATGGGAATATCCATCCTTCTGGCAATTGTGTTTGGAATACTCGCAGCGAGGGTCAGGGTGGCTGAACTCATACTTATCCCCATCGTAGACGTTCTGGAGGCAATTCCGGTTATATCGTTCTTCCCGATCGTTCTTGTATTCTTCCTGAAGGATGTAGGTGGTCCGCTCGGAACAGAACTCGCAGTTGACGTATTGATCATAACTGCTCTCGTTTGGAATATAATAATAGGCGTCTACCAGGCAGTCTCACACATCCCACAGGAACTACTGGAGTCCACCTATGCATTCAAGATGACTCTGTGGAAGAGGCTTCGATATCTCTACCTCCCATCGAGCTATCAGAAAATCGTGGCAAATATAATGCCTAGTTTTGCGAGCGGGTTGTTCTACATAACGCTCGCTGAAGTCATTCAGCTCGGTTCTCAGGACTACCACGTTTTTGGAATCGGTCAGGTCGCGGTACAGCTTGCAAACCGGCAGGACCTGGTCGGCACCATAGTGCTTATTCTGGTAATGATAGTAATGATTGTACTGAACTCCCGATTCATCATAAATCCACTTATCAGAATGACGGAACGGTATACTTTCGAGTCTGAAGTGGGGACTCAAGGACAGAAGAGGGCCAGGAGAAAGAGTGAACTGGTCACAACAATATCTCAGCGCACTGCACAGGTCGCAACCTCAGTCACTCAGCTCGTCTCGTCTGTCAGCAGACTCACTTCGAGACTTCCGCCTATGGGCTCCAGAGGCAGGAAGTTGAGATCATCTTCTCGCGCACTCAACATCGTTGTCGGATCTTCGTTGATCCTGATACTTGTAGTGGCAGTTTACCTGATAGCTCAATCGGGATTCGCTGCTGCGTTCTCTTCATACGTCATAAAACCCTCATTCCTGATTGCTGCTAGTATCGGCACGGGCTACGACCTGATAAGAATTGTATTAGTCTATACTTTCTCATTATTAACGATGGTACCGCTCGCTATTCTGGCAGGGAAGAAGGGGAAAGAGGGAGACATTGTCAACAGCAGTATGCAAGTCCTCTACTCTGTTCCAGCACCCATTTTCTATCCTCTGATACTGGTCTACCTGACCCCTTTTCTGATGAGGGCATTCACTTACGAGTTTACCTTAAACGTGGAGGTACTGATCATAACTTACCTCTCTGCCGCCTCTTACATTTTCTTCAATGTTTTTGGTGCAGCGAGAAGCATACCATCAGACTTTGAGATGGTTGCGACAACATTGAAACTCAGCAGGATAAAGAAACTGAGATACCTGACGATCCCTGCGGTGATCCCTGCACTCATAACTGGTTCGATGTCTGCAATCGGTAGCTACTGGGCGGGGCTGATGGTTGCGGAATATCAGAAGCTCCCGAGCGGGACTTATACCGTGACGTTCGGCCTCATGAAGATGATCGACGAGGCAATCGCAAGCGGAAATCTGTTGCTGACGGACGCGATTGATATCTTCATGATCATCGTGATCATAATCATCAGCTATGTGATTTGGATCAGGCTCTTCGACTATTCCAGGAGGCGATTCACATTTACATGACAGAGCGACTCTTAAAACTGTGACCCTCGGAGATTGGAATTTGTTGAAGAAGTTAAACAACAATTAATATATGGTTCCAAATCCCGAAGACAATGAACGGTTTGGAAAATTTC
Source organism: Thermoplasmata archaeon (assembly GCA_021827945.1). Taxonomy (GTDB): domain Archaea; phylum Thermoplasmatota; class Thermoplasmata; order Thermoplasmatales. The sequence goes on along the minus strand of JAKATW010000027.1, from coordinate 13,082 downwards.
CATAGGAGTCCATATCTGGAAGATCACAAGTCAGACCCAGTGAGGTGGAACATCTGGGACGACATCTTGTTTGAACGTGCAAGGAAGGAAGACAAGCCCCTCTTCATAACAATAGGTTATTCAACGTGCCACTGGTGCCACGTAATGCAGAATGAATCTTTCCGGGACGAAGAAATTTCAAAGCTGCTGAACGAGAATTACATTCCCGTGGTGGTGGACAGAGAGGAGAGACCAGACGTTGATTCATTCTACATGGGAGTTTCGCAGCTTATGAACGGGAGCGGTGGATGGCCCTTGAACGTCATTGCGATGCCGGACGGGAGACCATTCCAGGTTTTCACCTATTTGCCAGCAAGGGACAGTGGAGGGAATGGCGGAATGGTCGGGATACTTACTGCCATATCAGAAATATGGAAGTCTGAGAGGGGGAGAATAATAGAGGCCACCGACCAGGTTTCTTCTATAATACTGAGTCCGGACAAGGAGATGGAGGGTGAGATAAGGTTTGATGACTCGCTTGAGACTCTGCAGAGTATGTACGATAGAAAGAACGGAGGCTTCGGAGACCAGCCAAAATTTCCAAATTTCCCGTACCTGCTGTTTTTGATGAATTACATGCACTCAAAGAGAAACAAGACCCTCGCATACCTCGTTGAAAAGACTCTGAAGAATATGAGGAATGGAGGAATTTATGACCAGGTGGGATACGGGTTGCACAGATATTCCACCGACGCAGAGTGGAAGATACCTCACTTCGAGAAGATGCTTTATGATCAGGCAATGGCAATTCAGACCTACACCCAATATTACAGATTCTCGAGTGATGAGACGTTCCTTGACGTGGCAGGCGAGATTGCTGAATTCGTCAACAAGGAAATGAAGAATCCAGATGGATTCTATAATAGTGGACTGGACGCAGATTTCAATGGCAATGAAGGAGAATACTATACCTGGACGGACAAGGAGCTCGAAGAGAAATTCGATGCGGATACGAGGAAGAAGATCGAGGAAAGTTACTACCTCGATCGCGACACTGAGAACAGGATCGTGTTCAGAAGAAGGGAACTGTTCAATGTTTCCAAGGACAAGATTGGGCATCTGAAGGAATTGAACAAGGTCATCCTGGCCGAAAGGGTGAAGAGAGGAACTCCTAAGAAGGATGATAAAGCGATACTTTCCTGGAATTCGATGCTCCTATCCGCAATGATATCTCACTCGATATCAAATGGCAGGAAGGGCATCGAAAAGATAGTCGAGACGTCTGAGAAATTGATCAATTCATTTTCAGAAGGAAAGTCGCTATACAGGACGGTCAGAAACGGGGCCCATGGAGTCGAAGGACTTCTCGAAGACTATGCATACTATTCCTCCCTGATGATAGACCTCTACGATGTCACCCACGACAAGAGATACCTCTCTGAGGCACTGGAAAAGGTCAAAACAATCAAGGACAAATTCTTCGACGCGAAGGACGGAGGCTTCTTCACCAGTCCGGAAGGCAGATTCAAGACTATGCTGAAAAACAAGGACAGGCTGGATATCATATATCCATCTGGTGAATCTGTCCTCTACGTGGTACTCGAGAAGCTTTACCTCATGACCGGGGCCGAGGAATTCAGGGATTTTAGCGAGTCGATACTGCACTCAAGAAGAAACGAGATGTTGAGAAATCCTCTCTCCTCAGTCTTCTTGCTCTCTGCTCTCCTGTACAAGGGGAAGAACAAGAAGTTGGAGATCCCAGACAGGCTTAACGACGAGTACCTGTCGGCAATAGGAAAGAAGTACCTGCCGAACATCGTATCCGTACCGGGAAATGAGGTAATACAAATTTGCGATGACAGATCCTGCCAGTTCACAGGAACCAAAGTTAGCGAGGCGCTAGAGTTCATTTCTCAAAACAACTAGAGTGAAACAAAGCTGCCTCTAGCCCGCGTGACTTCCATCAAATGCAACGAACTCACTTTGTCAAATCCGTATTTGATTCATTTAATGCTTCATTCTTTTTGGATTTCTGATTTCTATCTGAAGAATTCAAAGAATTGTTGAATTGTTATGACGCTTCATGCAATTAAATGACTCGTTTAGCACGCATTGAATTGCACAGGAATCAAATATGTACTGCAAAGATTTTAATGGTGGTTTCTGATTAGCCCGAATAATCGGTGGACTTGATGGATACAACGAGCAGAATTAAGAATCTGACGACAACCCTAAAGGACATGAGCGCTGAGTCGAAGACCGGTATTGCTCTTGCGATAACTTTCTTCTTCTCACTGTTTCTCAGTTTGTTCTTTGTGATAGGTCCTGCAGTAAAGGCGGATTTCGCCGTATCTGGAGGATCAGATGCGTACTACAACATGAGAATTGTCGCATATATCCTGTCAACCCACCACCAACTTTTATTTGATCCAAGCTTGAACTATCCAATAGGACTAGAAAACCCCAGGCCACCGTTCTTCATGTGGATAGCAGTCATGCTGGGTTATGCCTTCTCACCTTTCCTGGGAGGAGTCTACAATTCCACAATGACAATGTTCCTTGCATCCACGGCGATTGGAGGAGCATTCATTGTATTCCCGACTTATTTCCTCGGAAAGGAACTCTTCGATAGAAAGGTAGGGCTAGTGGCCGCGATACTGGTCGCTATGTCACCCCTGACCCTGATGAAGAGCATAGCGACGATTGGACTTTTCGATATTTTCACCGCACTCTTTGGACTGATGTTCATATACTTCTTCCTCAGAGCCGTTAATACATTCAAGTACGATGCCCAGGACAGTTCGGTACTGAAGAGCATCCTTCCCTCGATCAAGAGTAACCCGATCTCAGTGATTTACGGCCTCCTTGCAGGAGTTTCACTGGCAGCTTCGATGCTGACATGGGTAGGTTCCATCTCCCTCATACTGATACTAGTTGGATCTGCAGTCGTCCAAATCGCGATCTTTGCTATAAAGAAGAAGAGCGCTCTGTCGATATTTATCGCTAACTTGTTTTTTGGATCCGGTTTCCTTATATCGTTCCCGTGGTACTACGTTGCCGGTTTCATTCCCATCAGATTCGACTATCCGCTCCTTCTGTGGATAGCGATGATCGTTGTTTCGGTCTACTTCCTCTTTCTTCACAACAAACCGTGGCTTCTCTCCCTTGGATTGTTCATTGTTTTCGCTATAGCTGCCATCTTGCTGCTCTACAAGGTTGACCGCCCGCTTATATATTCAATACTCTCCGGGCAGCACTACTTCATAAAGAACAAGATATATGACACCATTGCGGAGGCCCAAGCGCTGCCGCTTGGAGAAGATCTTCTCGAGTTTGGGGCCTTCACATTCTTCGCATCCTTCATAGGTCTGGCCTATCTGGTATACAGATGGGTCAGAACGGCAACATTCAACATGACTCTTGCCGTCCTCTATTTTGGAGGAATCATCGTCATCAGCATGATCGCTTCAAAGTTCCTTTACTTTGGTGCCACAGCTGCATCAATCCTCACAGGGTATATAATAGTCAGGGCGTTTGAGCTGCTGCAATTCAGAGAGGCAATTGAAAAGTCGAAGGGTAGATCGATAAGAACAGCAATGAGAAGGGAGCTTAAGTTTGCTCACTACGCAACTATCCTCATAGTTGTCTTCCTCCTGATCGTACCAACAGCATTCTATGCGGTGGACTCTGCAATACCATACAACAACAAGACGTCTTATGATGAACAGCTATACAACGATACCCCCACATTCCTGAAGCCAGCAAACTATTCTCCTCCGTACTACCTCGGTGCGTTCGGAGCTAGCCTTGCCACCCCGAATCAACCGCTGAACACAGCACTTTCCTGGTTTGCCAACCAGGATGCGCAGCTCTCTCCATCTGAACGTCCCGCATTCATGTCGTGGTGGGACTACGGATTCCAGACGTTGGAACAGGGAAACCATCCAGTCATGGCGGACAACTTCCAGGATGGAATATATCCTGCAGCACAACTACTGCTGGCTCAGAACGAGAGCGAGATGATCGCTGTCATGATCACCAGGATGTTGGACAACTATTCTGTCAATGGCAACTTCAACAGTTCTGCTGCCATTCCCATATTGGTACAATACCTGGGGCAGAAAGGGGCAGATACAGTAATGAGTTACGAGACGAACCCCACGAATTATATTTCTCAGATACAATCTGACCCGAGCTTTTATGGTCCTACGGAGGCAGTACAGCAGGGCGATGCCAAGTACATACTCATCGAGCATTACCTCGCTAACCTGTACCCGCTCAACACCATAATCAACCTGTATTCTGCAGTAGAGCAGCAACTCAACAAGTACATGAGCTACGTTTCGATAAACTACGGTCTCTTCCCATTCAATGGAACTGACACGGGAATCTTCTATGCTCCATCCTATCTCGGAGACTTTCCATATGTAAATGCATCTGGAGAGATTATTCCGACCGATTTCTACACCATCAACGTGACAGATACTTCGGGAAACACATATCCTCTACAGAGCTTCCCTCCGGGAGATACAGCTGCGAGTTACAGCATCAGTTACACATCAGCATTTTACAACACCACGATTTACAGAGGCTTCATCGGGTATCCACCCAGCGCCATTGGTGCATCCGGTGGTATTCCAGGATTCTCAACTAACCTCACTTCTTACCCTGCAATGCAGGGTTGGGGGATGTCTAACTTCGAGGTAGTCTACAAGACGGTACTATGGAATCCTTACACGAACTACCAGAATCACACATCTGCTTGGAAACCTGTTTCACTCGAACAGGGCTATCAGTATCTCGTCAACCATGATGGTACAGTGGATATGTACCCGCCTGCTTCAGTTCTTTCAGGAGACGTCATATTCTTGCAATACTACCCTGGCGCAATAATAAGCGGGAGAGTCACAAACACAAACGGACAACCCGTCCAGGGAGTCCGTGTTACACTCACAGACCAGTACGGTATCCCCCACCAGACTGTTCTGTCCAATTCAACTGGATACTACTCTCTGTATGCAGTTGCTGGGAATGATACCGTCACGTATTCGACGGGTTCTCTCAACACACTTTACCTTCTTGGAAACAAGACGCTTGGATACTACAACGTCACGATCTCCGAGGCACAGGCAAACAGGATGAGCTACAACAACTTTGGGCAACCAACGTGGAACATTACTCATAACCTTGTCGTGAATTCTACTCAGGTCAACGGCGTGGTATACCTAAACATCGGAAGGAGTTCAACATTTTCCACAGTCGATCAGGCAGTTCCAGGAACAGTGAGATACTACAATTCGACATACAACGTCACTTACACAACTCACACAATGCAGAACGGGAGCTATCAGCTCTCTAATGTCCAACCCTATTCCTACGACATTTCTGTGAATGTGTATGGGCAGTGGTACAACAACGTATCGTCTGTCACGGTCTCATCTAATTCACTCTCGAAGGATGTACCGCTTGACTTCGGTATAATGAACGCGAGCCTTGCATCTGGAGTCAAATTATCAACTGGTGCAGGTATATCCTTCAGCAGAGGGAATATCACACTGCCGTACAACCTGACTCAAGTGGACCAGACCTACTATTTGCCTACCGGTATATACAACGTCAGTGCACATAGTGGCGGAGGGTGGGACAACTTCACTACCCAGCTTACAAACAACAGCACGGCGAACCTGAATCTCTCATTCAGGAGTGTGTTCAGGGTCACGTTTGTCACTCAAATAAATGGAATGCCAATCAGCGCACCCATAATGATCAACAACGGAACAAATCAGGCCAGCAGTACACAGACTATCCGGACTAACTCCAACGGAATAGGCTATTACAGCACACCCGTATCGACAAATCTAGTATACTCAGATATATACTACAATGGCAATTATTATGCTGTCTCTGAGATCCTTAACGTCTCCGGTGCAATAAGCGTGCCGCTGAACCTTCAGCCTGCATATCTGGTCTATGGGCAGTACAAGGTAAACAACATTGGACAGAACAACACAAACATTGCAATCGTGGGGAGCAACACGTACGTCGATCTTTTCGGAAACAAGACCGGGTATTTTTCAGTCTACATGCCAGCAGGACAGTACAACATCGTGACATACTCGCACTACAACTTCTCCCTTTACGTCGCGACCATGTCTTTTACCGTGAGCAATCATAACCTTTACCTCAACCTGAACGGATATCCGGGATATCAGATAAACGGGACCGTCTCCTACAACAAGTCGTTTGTCAAGGGACTGGTCACTTCTCAGTTAAATGGAAAACCATACTATGACTACTTCGACAAGGTCGGCGGGTCCTATTCCCTCTTCGTACAGAAAGGGGTAAGCATCGGCAACGTGAGCTTCATTGCCCCTGGATATGCAGTACAGTCTTCTACCCTTACGAAGGTGGATCTCAGGATCCTTCCAGTGACCGTCTCAATCGATGCGTACTATACTGGAAGTGTTCCCATCACCCTCTTTATGAATGGGACTATCAGGTACGTAGTAACTGGTGCGCACTTCTTCAACCTCTCTGTGGTTCCTGGGAATTATACGTTGACTTTCTCACATCCGGGAACAACCACATCCAGCTCGATCTTGAGTGTGAGTGTCGTCCCGGGCGAATCTCTACAGGCGTTCTCCACTTACTTGGATATCAAGGCAAAGCTGTCTGTGGACCCCGTCCAGAAGGTGTACATATTCCAGAATGGGAATCTCGTCTCGACCAGCCTGAACACTACTCTACTAATCGGAACTTACACTGTCTATGCTTACAGCGGATCCAGCGCTGCCCTTGAGCAGATAAACCTGACCAGGGACTCCACCATCACCCTTAGCTTCCAGCCTGCATACAACGTCACGATTGTGACATCCCCGACTGGCACGGTGGTAGTTACGACTGCCTACGGAAACATATCGTGGCAGAATTCAATATTGCTACCGAAGGGACCATACACCTTCACACTTGAAAAGAGCTACAATTCTAGCTTCGACTACTACGCAAGTACTTCCACATATATCTCATCGGCACAGACGGTAAACCTTTCTGGAACACTCAAGGAGGTCTTGACGAGCGTTAAAATAAGTTACTTCTACGCTGGCTCAGCAGTCACGGTGGGCAACTACTACATCCAGGGCCCGAAGAACGTGACAGGCGGCATAAACACAGGAACTCTCTCCCTGCTCAGAGGCAATTATACATTATATGCAACATCTGGAAACCTCGCATACTTAGGAGGATTTGAGGTGACCTCATCTAGCGAAAACCTGAATATCTCACTTCAGAGGGCATATCCGCTAAACTATGGAACGTATCTCAACAATTCTTCGTACTCAGGGATGATATCCATACAGAGCAATGGAAAATATTATCTCCCACCTTCAGGAATAATCAATCTGCCCAACGGAACGTACAACTTCACGGGAGAGACTACATACAGATACTATGGGTACCTGGACAACTATTCCATCGACCAGTCCATCAGAGTGTCTGGCATCAGTTCCGCAACCCTCTCGTTCAAAATTATACCGATAGAGTATGCAACGTTCCTTGCAGAATCCGGGAACCCCATACTCGCCAACAACCAGTCAATCACATTCCCGCTCCTCATAACTAGCAGATCTAACATGCCCCTCAATTTCACAGTCGGGAATTCGTCTTCCTTCTATGTAAGTGGGTCCAGCATTTCACTTCTGCCATACGCTTCTGGTGAAACGAACGTCACGATCAAGGTACCTTCATACCAATCAGCTGGCACTAACACGGTCTATGTAAGGGTGTATTATGGAAGCACTTACTACAACATAGGCGTTAACGTCACTGTTTCTCCGTTGCAGGAGATATCGGCGACCATGCTGAACAAGACCGGCAAGGTTGTTGGAAACCTCCTGGAGATTCCCGTTACGATTTTCAACACAGGAAACATCAAGACAAGCGTAAACGCCACAATATTGAACGCTGCACAGCTCAAGTCTGATGGGATAATAGTCACCCTGAACAACACCACATACTACAGCACGCAGATCAACCTGAATGCAAACAGTTCCACATATCTCGTCATAAATTCAACCGCTGGGAGGCCCGTCTCAGGGACCATTGTATCCCTCCTCCTCAGCTACGGGAATACCACGAAGATAGTCAGCGTGAGACTGACAACTCCGGAGCTATCGGTGAGCAAGGCATCGGGAACGGGACACAGTCTTTCACCTTATTCTCCGCTCACACAGGATTACTACATCTATGCCTTCTCTGCTTTCATAGTCTTGGCGATGATCGTGGTAATGCTTATCTTCAGAAGGAGGTTCAGAACATGAGACTCAGGGCAATAATTCCGCTCCTGGTGATTGCAATGTTCGTGTTTTCTGCCCTTGCCATGAGCGCAGATGGGAGCACATCTACAAACGGACCTATCAGCGTTACGGGCCCGTCTTCTGTCGCGATAAATTCAACGTTCAATTACTCCGTAAACGTGCAACAGATTTTTACCAACTACTCGGTGATCATGATAGTATCTGGATACAACCTTACTGGCGCATCTCCAACCTCTCCTGCCTATAAGACTGGGGTCTCATCTGGTCCCAACACATTCGCAGTTAAGGCCCCAAGCGTGACGACGACCATGTTCCTGCTGTTCCAAGTAATCGGTAACATGACGAACCATGCGAAATACTACTACAACCTCACCTCCAAGGTGGCAGTAGAACAGTTCACCACACTTAAGGCAGCAATCAAGAACCCATCTCAGTTCTCCCTAAGCTCAATTAACGTCACCTTTAAGGTCAACGGTAAATACGCTGGAAGCGAAATAGTCAAAATATCCAAGAATTCCACGCAGAACGTGACGTACCAGTGGGTATCAGGGCTTCTGCCGTCTGGCGTATATACCGTCAACGTCTATGTCAACAACACAATAGTCAAACTACAGAACGGCAACTCCTACACCTTCCAGGTACAATCGGGAAACCCATATGTGATCTACATCTACATCGGAATCATAGCATTCTTCGCGATTATCATAGTCGTACTGTTCATTGCAAACTATTACGCAAGGAAGAGAAGACCAAAGTGGAAGAAATAGTCAGAGGATATCGTTGCTGAGGGCGATGTTGATAGCAGAGCCCGAGTCCTCTCCCCTTTTCGTAGTCCTAGAACTTCCCCTCTCGTCCACTATCTGCAGCCTGAAATCTCCCAGACTCCTGATTATCTGATTTCTGTACCTCCTATCGCCGTTCCCCACCTTTATGATGAAACTGCTGTAGTCGCACTCGTTGCTGACCCTAGAGACGTATTTTCTTATATCCCCCACATCGTATATGCTCCTCTTGTCGATCACCACATTGTTTGCGAGCGTCGCTATGCCTGGAGTTGGTCCGGGGTCTATGCCGACCACTATCTTCTTGGAATTCTTTGACTTGACGAGTTGCCTGAGCCTGAACTCTTCAATGCCCTCAGTTCTGAAGACATTGCTTCCCTTCAGTTCCATATCTGTGAGAACCATATCGAAACCTGTGAAATTGTCCTTGGGTGTCAGTGAGGTGAAGGGCTCGTCCATGTCTTTTAAGAGAGTTAGCAGTCTATTATACACCCTGAAATCCCTAGTCAAGACTCCTAACTTCAACGGGCATACATGGCAATTTGATAAAAATAATTTACGAATGTAAATCCCGGAGTCTCGGTCCCGGAGTCACGAAACGTAGTCTGCTCTTTTCTCCTTTTCGATCTCTTCTAGCTTGTCGGAAGTTTCTATATATATTATGTCCAACATGTTGATGAGGTAGTTCTTATCGCTGTCGGCGAGATAAACAAGAGGCTGGAAGCTATCTGACAGTCCCTTGAACACTCCCTCAAGCACCTTTGACTCGTTACCCGATCTCAGGTATATCTTGACCTTTGAACCCTCTTTCAGACTGAAAACTGGGAACTCTTTCATTGTTTCTTAATGAATAGCCCCTTAATAATTTATTTCACTACCAAGACAGCACAGGTCGAATTTGCTGCTACCCTCTGGCTCACTGATCCCAGGAAAACTCCCCTCAGGAATCCTCTCTTCCTGTTTCCGATAACGATCAAATCTGGCCCAATAGAATTGGCGAGATCCAAGATCTCTCTTGCGGGATCCCCCTGCTTGAGATATGTCTTGAGATTCATGACCCCATTTGAGATAGAATAGTCCTTTGCATGATTGAGAATAGTTTCCCCCCTCTCCTTAAGGGTCGCAAGTCTTTCCACAATCGTTAGATCTCCAGTCGGGTTCTCTCCCGTGACATATTGCACGGGGTATGGCACAACCATGATTATGTCCATCTGGAGATTCTTTTCGACCTTTGCGAGACTGATGCCCATATCCAGAGCCCTCATTGAGGGCTTGGTTCCATCTATCGCGACAAGAATCTTGGACAGTGGCAGGACCTCCCTCTTCTTTTGATCCATACAAAATGATAATCAGCGATCGTATAAAATATTGCCCATATACAGCGATATTATATTATCTAAAATGGATTGAACTCGAAGATGGACGGTAACTTCATCCTTGACAGGATCGAAAAGATGGTTGACCCTCATATCGCAATATGGGATGATGCATTCAGGATCCTGATAACTGGTATACTGTCGACCAGGACGAAAGACGAGGTCACGGATAGGGCCAGTCTGAGACTCTTCTGCAAGTTTCCTGCGATCGAGATGCTAGCGATGGCCTCTCCTGAGATTGTCAGGGACCTTATCAAACCTGTCGGGTTCTATAAGCACAAGTCCCATGACATAATTGATACGTCCAGAATGATCATGATGAAGCACAACGGAAGGGTACCTGATACGATGGAGGAACTGCTGGAACTTCCTGGAGTCGGACGCAAGGTAGCCAACATAGTTCTTTCTGAGGGAGTGGGGAAGGAGGGACTCGCAGTGGATACGCACGTTCAGAGGATCTCCTTCAGACTTGGACTGTCCCCCTCCGAGAAACCCGAGGAAACAGAGAAAATACTGAAGAAGAAATTCCCCCGAAAGAGATGGAATGAAGTGAATTCATACTTTGTCGAATTCGGGAAACAGATATGCAAACCTATTACACCGTCGTGCAACCGGTGCGATCTGAGGCAGGTATGTAAGTACTGGAGAGAGCATGAAAATAGTAGTTGATACCTCCTCACTCTTCTACGGCTTCCAGATTGATGGCAACAATGAATACATAACTACTCAGTCTGTCCTGGAGGAGGTGAGGGGCAAGACAATGAGAAAGAGCATTGAGATGAGACTGGAATTGTTGAAGATCTTCGAACCAACACCATCAGGGATAGAAGAGGTCAGGAGAGCAGCCAAGATTTCCGGAGATTATGGTCAGCTCAGCAGCACGGATATAGGGCTAATCGCACTTTCCAAGGAGATCGGGGCCCCAATTCTCACAAACGACCTGGCGATGCAAAACGTTTGCAGGAGGATAGGTGTGAAATACCAGTCCTTTGGAGGGAAATCGATAGACACCGAGATAGTATGGGGGTACAGGTGCACTGGATGCAAGAAGGAGTTCAACAAGTTTTACGAAGAATGCCCTCACTGCGGCAGCCGACTGAAGAGATTTCCAAAGAAGAGAAAGCCTATTGGCGAATCCACTTGACTTCAAAGAAAACGTATTCTTCCGTTCTGCTGTCGACGACCGCCTGAATATATGTTTTCCTCACAGACTGCGCTATTCTTACCTTTGCTACCAGCTCTCTTGCCTGCAATCCATTTCCTGTTGTCATGAGGTACCTTGCGTGCTTCGAGCTGCCCTCATATATTCTGAACTCAGAACCGAACTTGAGTCCACTTGCAACTTTCATTCCTTTTCTTTGGAGAATATCTATCGAGTCTCTTGAATCACGTTCCCCACCATCAATCCCCTTCCTCGTCCTTCCTTTTAGATTCAATCTGTTGATAGAGTACACTATACAGTTGCGTTCCGCGTCTGTTATGGCCAGCAAAAAGGACCTCTTCCTTCCGATGGGGAAATAGACGAATTCATCGTCCCGATGTACGATCACATTCTTCTCCAGTGCATACAATTTCCCATTCCTTATGAGTGGTCTCATTCCCTTCACCTTCAGGAAATCGAAAGCGATCGCCATCTTCCTCTCCTCCTCAGACATAATCTCTTCAATCTGACCGACGGAGAGAGAGTCATCGTGCAATCTCACCTCTATTTTCTTCCTCAAGAGGAGGACAAATGACGTCACCAGATCTAGCGATAATTTCTCGCCCACATTTCGGCCCAGAAACCCCTTGTTTCTCAGGGTAGATGAATCTGCTGCGCCTTCAATCAAGATCCTCCTTCCCCTTAACTTGCCCTGAATCATCCTATGTAAGCACCATATCGGAGAGGTCCAGCATGAACTGTCTTACGTTCTCGCCAGTTTTGGATGAAACCGGAACTATTTTGATGTTCTTCTTGCCTATGACCTTCTTTACGTCCTCCACCCAGAATGCAGCAGAATAATGGAGGTCAGACATGCAGAGGGCGATTATGACCTTCTTGTCCGATATCATAGAGAGAATATTTGGAAGGCTGTCCAGATCCGCCTTGTTATTTGAATTGAGCGTAAGGATGTAAGCTGACTTCTTCTCGGTTGTCGGAAGGTTGTTTACCTCCTTAAATAAGAAAGAGACACTCTCACCATTTCCAGTGGAAAAGTTGAACTTCAAGAACTGTCCAGGCATCTGATTGCACTCATTGACGGAATCAAATATCATCCTGCAGAGTAGACTTGTCTTTCCCGAACCCTTTGGACCTACAACGAGAACTTTCGAAATGGTAGGAGATACCTGCACTTAGGTTCGAATCTAACCTCATATAAAATACTTGTTGGTGAGAGGCCGAATAAGCTTCATAGAAACGTTTCCTGCACAACTGCATTGATTTTCCATAAACAACAATTTTAAGAAAATATTACTCGGATTTGATGGAGGGAGTCGATATTTTTTTTAGGCATGAAAAATGATAAAAGAGGATTCCCAATAACCCGATACTTTACCAAGTTTGGTACCAATAATCTTTTTTCATGAGTCCGGTATTGTTGTCTATGGACCTGGTGAATTACGGGTTGAGGGAGAGGTATGAGCAGGTCAAG
>JAKATW010000100.1 GCA_021827945.1 Thermoplasmata archaeon | reverse complement strand
TCATTGCACCCAGGACAACATGGCGTCAATAGAAAATATGATGAGGGATCCCTGGAAACCAATAGCATGGAGAACTTCTGGTTTAAGACCTGGACAGGCAATCTCAATTTATTCCCTCTTAGGCTACCAGGTGCCTGAAAAGATTTATACCACAGCAGTAGACTTCTATTCTCCTCTCCCTCCGCAATGGCTGCTGGACGTCATTCAAGCTTCAAAAGGGCTAGAGGTCGAACACGCAGATGAAATAGAATTCATGAGGTCAAAGGGGAGGGAGAGAAAAATGCCTAAAGGTGACATCATTAGGGATCAAGCTTTTACGCTATACGTCAAGGCCATATTGGAAAACTACCCTAGGGTCAACGTGGAAGATATCTACCACTTTCTGATAGACTGGCGGGTAAAGCATATATCAAAAACGGAAGCAGCTTCCAAGAATCACACCACGCGCCTGACAATAGATGACCTCATCGATGAAGGGCTTATTGAACTGCCCAAATCTCAATGAAAACAGTTTTAGAAATTATTCGTGTAGCAAGTGACATCCTCCCCCAGCTAATGCAGAGGGTTTCCCGCTTGAAAAGTTAAAATAAGGCTCTATTCCAAGTTTGAGGAAGGTTATCATCTGTGGAAGTGTATAGATGGCAGATTTTTGTGCATATTAGAAAGTGATACGTTTAAGTAATGTCGGATAATAGCAGGAATCAGGACATCGAATAAAGTGTATAGATAGTGAATAGATAAGGCATTAACAATACACACGGAGAGCGTTGCGAAAATCCTCTATAATACTCATTCTTCATACACCTAACCTATTAAAAAATGCAATTTCTACATGTATCTGTTGCGCTGAGCCAGTGTGAAAAGAGAATTTTCTTTGATACAGCATATAATCGATATTGATATCGATACGCAGGGGCGTCCAAATGTCACTTTAGCCTAAGGTTAGTTGAAGGATCTACTCTAGATCCAACCCTCTACCCAATCCCTCATCCCTAATTTATCTTCTTCGGTAAAAGGAATTCCTAGATAATGCCTCAGGGATGTCATCTGATTGTGTCCTTGACTGAGGTAGATGTATTCCGCCTTGTCATAATAGGCCATAAGCCATGAATCCCATGTCTTCCTGAATGTCTTTGCAGATATCTTAGCTGGATCCAAGTTATAACTCTTAAAGGTCCTTAAGACCCACCTCCTTAAGGAATGGTCGAAAGAAGATCTCTGTGGAACCGATATCAGAAAGAGATTAGGGATGACGGCCTTTCCCCTGATAGATAGCCTAATCCATCTTTCAAGTTGCCTTCTCTTGACCTTCTTCTGTGCCCATTCAGGCAGATGTATAGAGTTCCCGTCCATCCATTCCTCATGTTCCCTGAACCTTAGGATCTCCTCGTATCTCATACCTGTCAATAACAAAGAATCAACGAGAATCTGTTGTTGAGGCTTCAGGACTTTCCTCAGCGTTTCGTATTCTGAAGGCCTGAGAATTCTAACTCCACTCTTTATGATGGGATTGCCCGTCACGTTATAATTAGAACGTGTTTAGATTTGATGTTTTTTATTACCACTCTCAATCGAATTCAAAAGCTATGGACCGGAAATGAACACGTTTTAGGGTTATAACGTGTTCATTGTTCGAGAAAACATTTACCGTTAAATTGTACGCCCTGGCGTACAGCGAAGAATTTCATCAAGGCTTCTAACATTCTGGTATGCACTAATCGGACGGTTTGTGCATACCCCTCTATGCATTTCCTTTCAGCTATCCTAGGTCCACAGGCATGAATAAATAAATATCAAGACTATTATACAAAACGTAGATGAAACAAAAATGTTTCAAATTGAGTAAAACACTGATATATATCTCAAATAATAGGGAGTTTAAAACAAAATAACAGGAACTGATACGAAGATGCTAACTGATAAGAGAAGGTCAACACACAAGAGAAAAGGAAATTGACTTACTCAGTTATGGGTATTCCATTACTTTCTGTCAGACATTACGACAATATATACATACGTACTTCTAATAACAAAAACGAGATGCGAAATAATGATATCATCAAAATTGCGGAGATATTAAGGGATCTAGGAATAGATCCTGATATCACTAGTTTTGATTCCAGGTTACGGATTCAGAAAACAGTGTTTATCCTCAAGTCGATGGGGATTAGTCTTGATTATCCATTCGAGTTCTACAGGGGAGGTCACGGGGTTTATTCAAGAAAGCTGGCGAACGACTATTATAATGACCGGATACTGCTTGCTTCGAAATCCCCCCCGAGCACTCTAAATGAAGATGAAAAAGCCAAACTGCACCAATTTAAGAAAATAGATTATCTGAACAACAAGATGCTAGAGGCCATTTCTTCGATAATATATCTTGATCTCGTTTATGATTTTCAGGAAGATGTTGTCGCGGAAATAAAGCCAATTAAGCCACATATAGGGCATGATACCGTACTGCTGGCTCAGAATCTTACTAAAATGCTCCTATTCAAAGAGGAGTACTTAACTGAGGACATAGTCAAAGAAATGCAAATATGGGATGCCCTGGATGACGATTCCAATTACCAGCCTTGAGACGGGCGACATTTGTTTCGTTAACCTCGACACGGATACAATAGCAAATGAGCAAAGAGGCTCAAGGCCATGCATCATAATTTCAAAACAGGAAGAAGTAAGAATCGTCGTAGTAGTTCCACTGACACGAACGATGGACGTTGGAAGATTTTCGTACACAATGCAGATAAAAAAATCACGTCTAAATGGCTTGGACTCTGACTCAGTTGCGATGATATTTCAAGTAAGATCAATCTCTACAGCTAGGGTAGAGAAAAAGGTTGGTACACTGGAAGACCACTATTTTGAAGATATGAGGAAGCTTCTTTCCTCCTATTTGAAACTTAATTCTTTGTCAGTGTGAGACCAAATTTCATTTCAATGAATCAGAGTGGGCCAGTTATTGGATTTGTTCTTTTCATCTCCACTCCTCATTCCCTGTCAAAATAGACATCTTGTCAGGTTTCTTTGTTTCCTTTTAAATACCTCTCAATGGGATCCGATCATTTTTATCACACCCGGCAACAGTATCATATTTATAGTTAAACACCTAACTTCTGATACTTATTATATTCGTCCGGAATGAATTTCCTTATCCATCCCATGGAATAGGAATTGAACGGGGAGATCTGCTGGAACGTTCCCTCTACGATTTCCTTCAGGTGCATCTCTGACGCTATAAGTGACTTGGATACGATCCTCTTTATACTCTTCCACAGGTATTCTATTGGGTTCAGATCGGGTGAATATGGTGGTAGGAAGACCAACCTTATGCCTGAATCCAGAGCCTTTCTCCGTACCATGGACGATCTGTGCGAGGCGAAGTTGTCCAGCACCATGATGATGCGTTTTGATGGGTTGGCCTCCCTTATTGCATCCAGGAAGGCGCAGACATCATTTGACCGTGAGGTGTCGTAGAACCTTATGATACTATTTCCATTGATGCTATAGAATCCGAAGGAATTTGCCCTGTACTTGCTTGTGTTCTTGATCTTCTCCGGCTTCCAGAATGACCACATCCTCACCGTATTGGAGGAGGTCTGTGGTGCAGATTCGTCAAAGAATCCTATAATAGTGTCATCCGGATTTATCGGACCGAGTTTTTTTTAAGATTTCCTCGGCATCCTTGGGTTTCCTGTAATCGATCTGGTAGGGCTTTGCATGCTTCATTTTGAATCCTTTCAGTATCCTTCTCACCTGTCTCTCGGAATATTCCACACCGAACCCTGACTTTATGAGCTTGACAATATCACCAAGATACCAGAGATCCTTTGCCTCAAGCAGTGTTCTGAGCTCTTTTTTCTGTTCTGCTGAGAGCTTTGATGGCTTTCCACCTGCAAATCTTGGAATTAGGCCATCGAACCCTGATTCATTCCATCGCTTTAGCCATTGGTATCCAACCCTCTTTACAACGCCCACATCCTTTGAAGCTTCAATCACGCTCATTCCACTGTATAGGAGTTTTATGAGTATGAGTCTTGGAATGATCCTTGCTCTGTTCTTTTCCTCCTTGATTCTCCTGTTTATATCTGCTTCAGAAACTGTTTTCTTCACAACAAGTGTTTTTTTCCTACCCATGGGTTTGATATGATATATATGGATAAATAGTTATGTCATATACTATAA
>JAKATW010000011.1 GCA_021827945.1 Thermoplasmata archaeon | reverse complement strand
GGGAGATGTTCAGCTCCCTTGCCTTCATTAGAGTTTCCGGGGAATGGTGAGGCTTGAAATTGTCTATTATCGCTACTATTCTCCCTGTAGGATTCCTCTCCCTTATCAGCGAAAGGAAATCTATTACGTCCTCTTTCTTTGAATTTTCGTAGAAATCCACTGCGCTCCTTCCGTTGAGCGAATAAAAGCCAAATGTGTTCGCTCTGAGCTTAGAGGTGTTCTTCACTATCTCCGGCTTAAAGAAAGACCACAGTCTCTGAGTGTTAGCAGTTGTCTGAGGGGAAGTCTCATCTATGAACCCTATGATGTCCTCGTCATTCAGAGTCAGTTTTTTTTAGCCTTTCCTCGGCGTCCTTCGGTCTCCTATAGTCATGAGGATATGGTTTGCCGAACTTCATTCCCAATTCCCTGAGTATCTCCCTGATGTGTTTCATCGAATATTCGATTCCGAATTTCTCTTTTATTAACGCCCTTATCCCCCTCGTCGACCAGTCATCCCTTTTCTCGAGAATGGAGACTAGTGATTTCTTCTTCTCATCGTCTAGCAGTGGATGCCTTCCTCCGCCGAATCTGGGTATAAGACCATTGAACCCTTCCCTGTCCCACCTGTCCTGCCATATGTATCCGAGCTTCTTTGTAACACCGACCATTTTGGCAGCCCCCTCCACTCTCTCGCCCTGATACCTGAACTTCACGAAGTACAGCCTCTTCAGAATTCTCGCACTCTTCTCAAGATCCTGTATTCTCTTCTCTATTTCCGTTAGCGGTACAATCCTATTTATTGGGTTTACCTCCCCGCGTGCCATGAGTGATTATAACATTATAGTGTAAATAGTTATGTATCAAACTATAATCAAACGAGATGTAAAAAATGAAGAAGTGGTTAAATTTCATTCATTTCTCTAATAGAATACTCGGATTATAGCAGTCTGCTGAAATCGTCGTACACGTTCTTTCTATGGCCTATGAACAGAACTACTATCCTTCCATTTTCGGTGTCTATCTCATAGATCGCCCTGTAATTCCCCACCCTGACTCTTCTGTATCTGGAAGGGTTCAGAGGAGTACCATTCTCTGGATGCAACGAAAGGTCCTTCAGTACGGCTTTCATCCTGCCCTTCACATCATTTGGAATGCTATCAAGTTCCTTTGCTGCCCTGGGATGAAGGAAAATCTTAAATTCTCTTGGCACGGAATATCGCAATCCCGATGATAGGAGTTAAGTCCTGTCCAGTGGTATCAGTCGTTTAGGATTCTTTCTAGATTCCCTACTTCTTGTTTCAAGTATTTCGAAGAACCTTCTGGTCAGCTCCCTTTCTTCATACACCGCAAGGATCGTCTTCACCGCATCACTTCTGCTTGTAAATCTTCCTTGGCTGATCCATGCGTCCATCTTTTCAATCATATCGTCAGGGAGCCTAACCTGCACTTGTGTAGTTGACATGTACTGTAGACATATCCGTTTACCATATAAGCGTTCTGCTAGGCTCTGTTTTGAGCGCCAAGTTTCACTACGTCTTTATCAAGCAACAAAGAGATAGATTCCCTCGAAAACGCGATTTGTGTTACATGAGGCAACGATATGGCTTGGCCCAGCTATGGAGATGTTGTCTCGACTCGGATTCACTTATTTCCTTAAGCGAATCTGCTCGAGGCCATCTGGGATCCTTTGCTGTTAAAAGGGCAGAGGAGGTTAGCGCCTATGGTTAGGTTGGCCATTCCCGCTGGATAAACTCTTAGTTTTCACTTCCTTTACAAACAAGAAACTAAAATCTATAAAATGAAGTTCAATTCAGCCCCCTCAATGAGAGAATGCTAAGAATGAAGCTGGAACGGGACGTAAAATTATCGGGAGTCGAGAAAACTGCTCACAGTATGAGCCCGTAGTTTCTGCGCTTTCGACGGCAATTGACAGAAAGCACGAAAGTCTCAGAGTACTGTTTTTATAAAAGCAAGTTGTTCGAAGAATCCTTTGTGAAGTAACAGGATCGATACCGTATTCACATTCGCAAAGTGAGAGGACAATTGTTTATACGGTTAAGCGAGAGATAAGTGCGCTAGATTCAGATGCATCAACAGCCAACAAAGAAATTGATTTCGTTATAGAGGATTACCAATAACCAAATTTTTAAAGATGAAAGGATGAAGTCAAAGTGGTGCTTTACCTCTCAACTCTGATTGAAACATTGGCAGGCATAGTACTGCTCATTGCCTCAGCCTTCATTTTGACAATTGCAATAGAGGAAATAGGCAAGAGAGGAAAATTCAGTGACAGCTTTACGGGTTCAGTGATCAGTCCGATCTTCACGTCAATGCCTGAACTCGTTGTCATAATAGTGGCACTAGTGATCATAGGCAACGGTTCAGGTTCCGAGATAGCTGATGGCACCATAATAGGGGAACCATTCGTGATTTCAGCGATAGGTTTTCCCATCGTGGCATTAATCCTGCTTGCCGCCAAAAGAAAGGGAAATCGGGACGACTTGGATGCCGTTTTACCGAAAATGTTCATTTTTCTTGGCATTACATTTCCGATAATGCTTATTCCTTTCTATTTCCATCTGGTTGTGGTAAGAATTCTAGTGGCAATGTTGCTTATTTTTCTCTACGTAGTTTTTTTGCGACTCATCAAAGGTAGCGGGTTTGTTGAAGAAGAACCAGACATTAGGATCGCGAACTCAAAATTGCTAATATTGGCTTTAATCGCAGGAGTCGTATTCCTACTTGCCGGCTCGACGATACTGGTGAGGGGAATAAATTCCCTTGCCGCTGAAATTAACGTCAATCGTGAGCTGTTATCGATCCTGATAATCCCAATTGGAGGAACAGCTCCGGAAACAATGAACTCGTTTATCTGGGCGTCTAGGGGTAAAACGAATCTAGCAATAGGTGCACTGACTCTCGAGGAACTGCTTTTTGCAACTTTCTATCCGGCTCTCGGCATAATCGCAAGTCAGTGGGTAATTACCCACAATGGGATTCTAGCGATAGGGTTGACATCCTCCTTTTCGATCCTGATTGGGTCAATATCCTACAGGTTCAGGAGTGCTTTTTATGTGTATATACTGTTTTTCGTTGCGTTAATCGTATTTTTCCTTTTCATATACTAAATTTTGGGTAAATCCAATAAAATGGGAAACGTTAAAATATGGTCCTTAAATCATGGAATATGAACGACCTATCTGGAGAATTACTTTCAAATATAAAAAGGGGTCTTTTGGACGGCAATCCGCTGATAGTCTATGATTTTGACGGCAGGGAAGAAGAAGCCGATATGGTCTTCTATGCGGGTGCAGTTTCATGGGAATCGATAAATCTCCTTAGGAAGGATGCCGGGGGGTTAATATGTTATGTCTATACTAACATGAAGTTGCTGGTATTTAATCACTTGCCCACCCAGAACCATTAAATTTCAAGATCGAATCAGAAGGCAGCACCGTAGTGTAGGGGTCAAGCACGACGCTCTCTGAAAGCGTAGACGGATGTTTGAATCATCCCGGTGCCATTACTCCAGTGGTGCAGAGGCCAAGCATACTGGGCTTTGAACCCAGAGACGGCAGTTCGAATCTGTCCAGGAGCATTTCTTCGCTATTCCGGGAAAATCGAACGTTCCGCCAGCGGTTATCACGATGTCGTAGTGGTCGGTCCCGCAGTTGGGGCATCTCCACAAGATGTCGGACGTTCTGAAGCAGGGCCGCCGCGTTTTCTCGTTTCAGCTCACGCCCCGCCATGCTCGCTATGACCACCGCCGAGTAGCCGAACTGCAGGTACCTGGCCCTCTGCTCCTCCGTCATGTCCCTCGGGTTGAGCCCTCCGGCCCGCCTCTCATGCTCCATGAGCCTCCTCATCTGCTCGACCATCCTTAGCTGCACAAGCCGCTGCTCTCTCGTCCCGGTGTCAGGTGCATCGTGGCTCTTCACCCACGCTCCGTGGCCATTGTCCTGGATTGTCAAATACGGTGGAGGTCACTGGCCCGTGGTCTGGACCTACACGATCTGGACGCTCATAGGACTGATAATAATGACGGCGTGCCAAGGAATGTCTATGACTAACCAGTGTAAGTCTGGTGTGACCATATTGCCTGTATAGGTCACTAGCATGAGCCTAGGGCATCTCCGTGAGGAGATGTCTGAAACTGGCACACAGCAATCGCTCAGGCCGTATCGAAAGAGAACGTGTACCAGC
>JAKATW010000043.1 GCA_021827945.1 Thermoplasmata archaeon | reverse complement strand
GAATGGTGGGTAGTCGTCTCCATACATATGGCTAACCGGGCATCCTAGTAGAGCAACTTGTACTGTAGAGAACCGGGGGGGATGTAGAATATGATCATAGCCTTCCAGGGGTTGTTCTGATTTACCAAGACTATTCCAGCCGCCTGCGTCAGGTTGAAAAAGACGACAGAGATTGTGATGTCCTTGTTGGGGGGAATCATCAAGTATGTCCCGTTTCCAGACGTCCCTATGCCAGTTGTTCCATTGATGTAGAAGTCAGATGAACTGTTGAACTTGTGAACGTCAAGGAGTGCAAAGGCGCCATTGTTGCTCAACGTCAGATTCACGGCCGTCTTGTCTGTATAGAATGGGTTCCGGTTGTTTGCGGTAATGTTAGAATCCAGAGATACGACGGTCACGTTCCTGTCAAACGTCTTCTCAATTGTTGAGGCAGAAACTCCTATTGAGAAGCTGTAGAATCCAAGGGATGAATTGTTCGTAGGCCAGACGGTGACGTTATAACTCTCCTTCTCAAGTGGCGCCATCGTCTCGTTGAAAGACGGGATGGCCGACAGACCTATCGGTGTTCTAATTGTCACGCTGAGTGGAATGGTGTAATTGTTCAGATTATTGACTGTCAAGACCATGCTATCATTGTTGAAAGCTGGATTGCCGTAGATGGAGAAGTAGTTACCTCCTGTCAGATCCGACGTCGCAAGATTCGGAGAAACGTGCTCGGCAAAGGGAACGGGAGAGAAACAGATCGCAACCAGAGCTATCGCGACCACTCCAACCATTATCTCCTTCTTTCCAGGCTTCGATATGTCGTTTAACGGAGGGGGGTGGGTGAGCCCAAGGATCACTATGATTATTGCGAAGAGGATCCAGGAAACGTAGTATATCCCGAGTACGACCAGGATTATTATGAAAGCATAGCTGAAGTACTTCGCGTTCTTCCCCAGCAGACCCCTTGCCACGTGTCCTCCGTCGAGCTGACCGATCGGAAAAAGATTGATTGCAGTCACGAGGAAACCTACCCATGCAGCAAATGCGACTGGATGCACGTTGTGGATCTGGATGACCGGAAATATGTTGTATATTAGGGGTAGCGATATGAGAGTCGTCACCTGAGAACTTGTCACAACGACAGGTTTCTGTACTGTGCCCAAGTAAGCACCGATCACCCCTATCACAATGCTCATGACGAAACCGACCAGCGGACCAGCAGCACCGATCTTGATCAGGGTCTTCCTGTCAGGGAGTGGGTCTCTGAGAGAAATGAAGGCACCCATGGTGCCGAGCGGGGGTATCGGAACGGGGACAAAAAATGGAAGAGAGGCGGCGACCCTGTTCCTTCTGGCGACAAAGTAATGCCCAAATTCGTGTGATGCAAGTATTATGAGGAGTGGAAGTGAGAAGTAGAGAAAACCATCGAGGTAGAGGAACCACGAGAATCTGGTTCCGAAATAACCCGCATAGAGTATCTCACCTACGTAAGTCGTCGATGCAATTGTCGCTGCCAGAAGGAGGATGTTTATCCATATTCCGAAGGGTTGGGATTTCCTCCTTTTGATTACGGATATAACGTATTCGGAGCCCGATTCCTTGTCCCTTCCTATGACCGGGATGTACCCGATGGCTTTGAGGTCCACAACCAGCTCCTTGAAATCGACTTCCAGATTGGGATCTACAAGTGTGTGAAATTCGTATACCCCCTCCTGGACTTTGACTTCGCCTGTAACGGCAAAATACTTTTTTACCGCAGAGCGAATCGCTACAAGATCATCAGCTGCGAATCAAAATCGCCTCTTCGATATTCTTCAGACTGATATTTTCTTTTAATACTTTTCCCTGTGCTCTATGGCGGACATAAACGGTTAGATTTCAATAATTTTACTGCACACTTCTTGCAGAAGAGTAGAACGCATTCATCTGCTCTTCAGTGTATGGTGTGTCCGGGAGAGAATCTGATAATATTTTTTCTATGCCCCTATCCACGAGTTTAATGATCTTGCTTTTATTCAAGCCTGTTTTCTTCAGCTTTTTTCTATATCGTGCAAATGTTGCAGCAATATCTTTCTCACCAAATACTGCTTTGACATATTCTGGAACAGTGCCAGATTTTCACCGCTCTTCGACAGGACTGTTCCTGTTGCCTTGTTACCACATCTCTTTCTGACATTTCTCCTGAGTTTTCTGAAGAATCTCTCTATGGAATTATTTGTCCTCGGTATTGTGTGATCTGAGTTATTGGCAAAGAGAAGAGACTCTCTTTCCTCAAATCTTAGTACTATCTGCCTGATTGCCTTTCTCTCATAACTATAATCTATCGTGTTATCTGTGGCAAGTGAAAAGCACTCAAGTATCGGTGATAAATGCGACTACCTATTCCGCTTCCTGATAGTTATTATGAGTATCAGGGTTATTATTGCAATGACCAGTACAAATACAATTATCATTGCTTTATAAATTGTGGAATATATAGGAGAAATGTTAAGATTTTCTCCTAAACTGAGAGTTATGCTGCTATTCCAGTATGTGTGAACACCAAGGAAATTCGCAATAAATTTAACAGAGTAATTTCCTGGCCAAAGAGTCAAAACAAGATTGCCATCAGTAAAATTATAATTTTGTCCACCAATAATTACGTCCCCTTTAGGTATCAAGTTGGATATGGTAAGAGTTGATACGTCTTGTTGATCGTAAAGTGCACTGAGGACTTCTTCTCCATTCGATACTTTTGTATACAGAGCCCCATTACTGATAAAATGTTCTTCGG
The DNA here is from genome assembly GCA_021827945.1 of Thermoplasmata archaeon. Lineage (GTDB taxonomy): Archaea > Thermoplasmatota > Thermoplasmata > Thermoplasmatales. The sequence continues at coordinate 1,438 of JAKATW010000043.1, read as the reverse complement.
AAACCGATGTATTTGAAATTGTTTCTGAAGTATCTGAACCAAAATTGAATGCGTTTTTTGCAGATTGAAGGTTGAATCCGTTCCAAAACTCCAGCTGGAGGCTGACGTTAGAAGATACATCCGAAGTCGTATAACCATGCCCTGGTCCACCTAGCACTAGTTCTGCATCATAGTCTTGTCTTGCAGGTGTCATCATATTTCCATCAACGAGAAATCCATCATTCTTGGCGGCATGTGCAAACTTAAAAATGACTGTATCATACTCTTGCCATCCATAGCCATCATTGTACCTGAAGGAAACTGCAGGTTGATTTGATAGAGTCTCGAAAGATGTTACTTCCAGAGAAATAGTGGCTGGATAATTAAGCCTTATCATACTCCCTTGCATTGAAGAACTCGACACATAGAAGGAGATTCCACCTGAATAGATAGTACCATTTCCCGAAAGTGACGTAGCATAAATGCCACTCCCTGGCCACGATGAATTCCATATGTTGTCCTCGAAGGAAACATATTTAGAATATGTATCCAAGAGAGCAATATCCTGGACCCAATAATCAAATTGTTTTCCAGAATTGTTGAAAACAAGCATGCTGTTTAGCTGTATCGACATAGAATTCCCCACTGACCTATTTCCTTTAGTAAGAAGAGAGTTGATCGTGACTTTCCCCATAAATTCTGAGGTTGAGTAGGAGTAAGCGTTATAAGATAGCGCTGAAGGAACAGGGGTACTCAATCCGTAATCTACTATACCCATTGGTGCAGGCTCTCCCGAATAAAAGAATAGTTTGCTACCCTCCAAAGAGTCATTTGTATTGAAATACAGAGGGGGGAAAGGAATCAAATTTGATTTGAAATGGTTTATCGCAGTCATGCTGCCCTCAGTATCTAGGGAACTGGATTCAGGGGACGAATTATTCATTAAGGGGCATATACAATGGACTGGTTCTGTCAAAGTTTGAAAAGCGCCAACTCCCACATTTGCAGAAGTTGCAAATACCGCCACGAGAGTTATAGCTATCACAAATAACAAAGATACCATTTTCTTGATCGGAAAACACAAACCGTTCATTCGACTCAATTAGTGACCATAGTGCAGCCAGTATGATTTTATCTGCATCAGAAAAAGAAAGCGGTCATTGCATCTATTTGATCGATTGCAGCATTAGCCATATTTGTATTAGGGGGTGATGGTGACTGCCCCGTTATCTCGAAGACAAGATTCCCCGAATATCCGTAGGTTCCCCAGAAGTATTGTGACCCATATCTTTTCTGGGGTACTGTTGTGTATATGTAAGAAAATCCCTTGAAGGTATAGTTTCCGGTCGGGTACATCTGTCCGCCGTTCCCGTGACTCAAGAAACCAGAATCAGTTTGATAGAAAATTTGAGCCATTGCCGTGGTGTTGAATTCTAGGACATAATCTTGGAAGTAATAA
>JAKATW010000116.1 GCA_021827945.1 Thermoplasmata archaeon | reverse complement strand
CTCGAAACGTGAAAGGGGTCGATAAAAACGTTTGAAGAATGGGACGGAGATACGATCGAGGAGATAATCAATCATTACGTGACAAATGAGGAGTTCAACCTAGTCAGGCCTGCGTTTGGAAAGGGATCGATAGCAGACCTGTCTTCCCTGTACATGAGGGCACTTCAGGCAAAAAAAGTTGAAAATGTGCCAACGCTAATGAAGGAAGCGATAGATGAAGTGGATCATCTGGTTTTTTTCCTAATTGACGGGATGGGTCACGCCACGTTGAAAAATGCGCTTAAAAATTACAGGGTCCCAGCACTGTCGAGTTACCTCTCGAAGTCCATATACATACCGATCACAAGCGTATTTCCTTCGACGACATCTACGGCGACTGTATCCATACAGACCGGTTCCGAGCCGGTTCAGCATGGTATCATAGGATATACTTCCTATCTAAGAGAACTTGGAAGAATTTTCAACATGATCTCGCTCGCCCCGTTGGGTAGCAAAGATACATTGATGCCAGGGGCGGTCTACGACGATGAAGATCTAGTAAGACTCGGGACCATATACTCGCATCTTAAGGAGCCCTCGGTATCTTCCAACCTCTATATCCCAAACAAAATAATTGATAGTGGTCTGACCAGATTTACTGGAAGGGGTGCAGATATTCATGGATACTACTCTCTTTCACATATGATGGTAACTCTCAAGAGAAATCTCGCCAGTGAAAAGAAAGGATTTCACTTTTGCTATCTATCAACAGTTGACACGATTTCTCATAAGTTAGGGCCGCAAACTGAAGAAGTTGCCGAAGAGGTCAACTCGATCTTTAAGTTGATAGATGAGCGGCTCTTTGAATTTCGTGAGATCGAAGGTGATCTCGGTGTGATTATCTCCGCTGACCACGGACACATCATGATTCGGCCCGACGCAATAATAGACGCTTCAATTGACCAAAAACTGATTCCTTTCTTCGCGATTCCGGTGACCGGGGATGCAAGAGCTCCAATTCTGAGAATTAATGAGGGGAAAATGGAAGAAGCTTTGGATTATATAGAAGAAAGGTACGGTGGGCATTTCATGGCCGTGAGGAGTGAGGATCTCTTGAAAATGGGCTATTTCGGGATCTCTGAGAAGAGATTTGCGAAGGAAGACAGATTTGGGGACGTCATGCTAGTTCCCATCGGAGAATCCGGAATGATTGATTCTAGGCTAAGATTACTTGACAAAGAAATTGATTTTGGCTCGCTCACAGGAGTACATGGCGGTTTGAGTCAGGAAGAAATGATCGTTCCCCTTATTTCAAGAACAAAGCCCGATCGTTGAGTCCTAAGAGTACTGCAAGAAGAGATCCAAACAAAATGTCAATTGAAATTTAATCTTTATAGAGAGGAGATTATCACTCCCTTGCAACCACTACTTTTACCTGATGGCCAAAGCGGTTCAGGTAATGCCTCAATCAGACTATTGGAAGGAGCTAGAATAGGCGAAAGCTCAAATGAAATGTGATGGAATAAGGACCAACGCTTCAGGTTTCAGTGGTAAGACAAGCATCAAGATATTTCAGACCAAAGAATTACTGGAGAGCTAGGAAGAAGTGTGTACTAATTAAGTCTGCAAGTAGTTGCATTAGGAAGCACAGAAGTTATCGACAAGAGTTCATTTTGTCTTTACCCTTTACCCACCTTATGGTGAAACATATATTTGCTATCGCAAATAAAAACAACACAATTTTGGGTCGTAAGTATTCAAGAAGGACTTCGCTCACTTTCTTAATCGAATCCTTTTTGGATTCATACTCTGGTGTTTCACCATACCGGAAAATACTGCTTCCTGACGACAAATAGCCCCGGGCAGATTCGAACTGCCGTCGTCGGATTCAAAGTCCGAAATGCTTGTCCACTACACCACGGGGCTTTGACTACTCTATTTCTAGGTAAATAAAAATCTATCCTGATTTATAACTAAGGAATTCCTTCCCCAGCAGTTCCCTCGCTATAATCAGTTTCATTATATTTATTCCACCCTCGGCACCAACGTAGTACGACATAACGCCGCCCTGTGCAGCTCCGAGAGGAAGGTCCTTCGTGTACGCCATCGCACCGTGCCATATCATTACCTTGGTGATTATCTCGTGGGCAGTCGGTGGCCCAGTCATTTTGGCAAGGGAGACCGCCAAATTCTGTTCGGACATAGGCACTCTTTCCTTATTCTTGTAGACCCTGTCGAGAGTCCAGGCAGCCTTCTGCGTAAGTAGTCTGGAAGACTCGAGCTTTCCATAGAGCTCTGCCAGTTCAAACTGAAGACCCTCCTGTTTTCCAAGTGGTTGATCAAACAACATCCTGTTCCTTAGATGCTCCCGCCCCATATCTATGGTCTCAAGGGCCGCACCGTTGCAAGCAGCAGCTACGTATATTCTCGCAATGTTGAATCCCTCCATGATTATGTGGAATCCCTGTCCGACCTCCCCCACCCTGAACTTGTCATCGAGATCGACATTGTTGAAGGAAAATCCGCCTGTTGAGAGTCCTTCTCTTGCTATGTTGTTGAATATCGTTGTGGATATTTCATCTCTAAGCTTCCCATCAGTTCCCTTTATCATAAACGCGAACGAAGTGAATGCCTTTGAGGCAAGGCTCTTGTCTCCTGTCCTGAGAAGAGTGAGGAATCCGCCCCCTCCTGGGAGGTTTAGCACTTCCCTTACCCCGCTTATGTAGACTTTCTCTCCCGATACAGTCCATCCTCCTCCTTTTTTCACTGCCTTCGACTTTTCATTCATGACATCCGACCCACCGGACGGTTCCGTTGATCCGATTCCAAAGAAGGTCCTCCCCTTTATTATGGAAGGCAGTATCTCTTGCTTTGCTTCTTCTGTTCCATATTTTTCCAGCATTGCAGGCCAGCCATTAAGGAGCAACACGTAGACAGGAAGAGCCATCGATACGTCTCCTCTTGCAAGCTCCTCAACTATCGCCGCCATTTGGGAGATCGTTCCGCCTGCTCCTCCGTACTTCTCCGATATTGTAAACCCGATGAAACCCGCATCAGCTGCTTTCTGAATTATTTCATCAGGAATCTTATTGGAATAAGAGATCTTGTCCCTCTTTGGAATTACATACTTTTGAACAAATTCTCTCGCATTTTCCCTTATAAGCCGATCCTCTTCTGAAGTGCTGAAGTCCATTGTGATCTAGAAGTGATTATTTTTGAATATATGAATTCTAAACTCTTTACCTTGTATTTGAAGGGTATATCTTGGATAATAAAAAAAGCAGACCCTACCGGGTGGAACTCGAGATAACTTGAGGGATAGTGGTTAGATAGACCCATTCCCCACTCCGGTAGGAACGATCAGCGCAACTTCAGTCTTTTGGGTCCACTCTCTTTCAGTTTAGTTAGCTGTCAGAGTTCCGGTCATCCAGCCGGGGGAATCCATCGCTCCCTGCCAGCCAGTTGATCCAGATCCACAAGCGACTTCACACTGCCAGGTATAGCTTCCTGGGCCCAGTTCGAATGTTGCCTGAACAACGCTTGATGGTTCTATGGGTATGTTCAGTATTATGTTACTCCCGTTCTGTACAGTGAAAGTGTGTGCTATATTTTCTACTGGAACTGACGATACCTGCTCGCTTCCGTTCACCGCTATCTGATTATTCGCATTCGTCGAGTTGACGTTGGTGTTATTCACTATCGTTTCCTTTCCATTAAGTGTGCCTGTCACGTTTGCATAAATGGACGCAACGCTCCCGTTTCCATCATCGTAGTCTATGATCGTCATCTCTATCTTTTGATTTGCAGGAATAGTGATGTTAGCTGCAGACTGGAGTGTCCCATTTTGAAGTACGAAGAAAGCCGGTTGATCACCCACAGATGCGTTGTAATAATTGTTGGTCGTAATGACAAGAATTAATTGGAAGGAGCCAGAACTGCTAGCTCCAGTTTTACCCTGAGTCTGTTCAATAGGAAGATTTGTTGAAAGATGACCTACAAAAAGGCCTGTTGCCAACCCACCAGCTGCAATAGCTACTACAATTGCAAGCACAACAATATTCCCAATGGCATTGTCTTTCAATTTAATCATCATTAAATAATTACATAGAGGGTTATCTTATATCTTGCACATTCGTGTGCATTTATGTGCCTTTATTTCTTTCAGCGTACTAAAATAAAGAAATAATACCCAGCTATATTCGCGAAATAGCTACAAATATAGCTTATACCATCTCTTAAGGTCAATATTGCTGGGAGATTGAAGAC
>JAKATW010000118.1 GCA_021827945.1 Thermoplasmata archaeon | reverse complement strand
TTCTTGCCACTGCTTTCCCCCTCATTTCTCATATTACTAAATGTCAAACGAGATGTTAAATGTTGTCAGGACTCCATACAGAACTAGATTTTAGCCGAATTTAAAATTTATAGAAAGAAAATAATTCAGAAGAGGTATTTTTCATATTCACTGGAACTGGGAGTGGACAAAAATGGTAATGTGGAAAGTATTTAGACTAAGTTTCTTATCACAGCCACATGACCGACTTAAGGGATCAAGTCGTCGAGGATAGAGGAGTGATTAAGAAGATCCAATTATTGTTCCCTGGCTACCACGGCTACAGGATAAATGAGGACCTTCGAGATGCTGATGTGATTCTTAAGGATGAACTCTACAAGAAAATGCTGGACGTGATAACAAATCTGAAAACCGGGGAGAGTTCTCTTGTTAGCGCCGGTCAATTCAAAGGACTGGAATCAATAGGGGCACTTAGATCAAGGATTCAGTCTGCTGCCGAGATAGTTAAACATCACGGTGCAGGATACTCTGGTATCTCTGCGCCTATAAGGGTGGACGCAAAAAAGATCTCAGCGCTCTACGACCTAGACATGAAGATATTTGACCAGATTCAGAATCTGCAGAAATCAATGAATCTTTTTGTTCAAGAATGTATGAGTGGAGGCATCGATCAATCAAAGATGCAGGACATAATTTCGACACTCTCTGCAATAACCGACCTGAACAACAGCAGGGAGACTCTACTATATGGGGGTGTCTAAATGCCGTTCGGAAGAAAGGGTTCAGACATTCCATCCAAGGGCGGCAGCGTGTTTGGATCAACCACGTTTGAATGGGAGGACCAGTTCAAGCAGGGTAACATAATGTGGAAGGTCCCGAGGTTGATCAGGCTTAATGATAATGCAGTCGTGAGAGAGGACGAGACGGCCGTGTTCTTCAGAGATGGTAAGGCTATTTGGTACATCGACAAGCCAGGGAGGTATGCACTTACTGACCTCAATGCTCCAATCGTTGGAGGCCTCGTTAAGGTATTGAGTGGAATCCAACAGCAAGCCTACGTCTACTATCTTCAGAGGAGGATAATAGATGGAAAATTTGGCTCTAAGGAACCGTACGCTTTCAGGGACAAGGACTTCGATATAGTTATGCTGAGACTCTTTGGTGACATGAGATACAGAATATCAGATCCATCGATTTTCATAAATCAGTTTGTCGGTACTTTCAATGTAGAGGCGAGTTCTGACGTCGAAGGCAGAATAAGAGATCAGGTCGTTCTACTGATTTATAACGTTCTTGGAAAGATGAAAGATCAGGGGATATCAGTTCTGGACCTTCCATCTAATCTGGTTAACATTGAGGAAGCTGTACTCGCTTCCGCAAAAGCAGCATTCGATCAGTACGGTGTTGAGATAAACAAGATATCTGGACTCAATATTTCACTTCCCGAAGAAGTTCAAAAAGCAATCGACACTCGCTCCAGCATGAAGGTTGTTGGCGCGAATTATCTCCAATTCCAGGCAGGTCAGGCAATGGTGGATGCAGCGAAGAATCCAGGGGGGACTGCAGGGGCTGGAGTGGGGCTTGGTATGGGGCTTGGAGCAGGAGCTGGAATGGCATATCCCATGGCCTCCAACATTACACAGGGGATGAATCAGCAGCAACCTCCCCCAACTGAGAGAAAGGTAAAAAAGTGTCCAAAGTGTCAGACTGACGTAGATGAAAACGCGAAGTTCTGCCCATCTTGCGGATTCAATTTTGCAGCGGAGGAACTAATGAAGTGTCCGTCCTGTGGAAAGGACATCCCAAAGGGATCAAAATTCTGTCCCGAGTGTGGTAAACAGATAGTGACAAAGTGTCCAAAGTGTGGCACCGATATTCCAGCGGGATCAAAGTTTTGCCCCAACTGCGGAGAAAAGGTGAACTGAGTTGTATTGTAAAAAGTGCGGAGCACAGATACCTGACGATTCCGATTTCTGTCCCAAGTGTGGTACACCCCAGAAGGGGCAGTCGTCACAGGTCCAAGCTCCAACTCAAGGGGCAGAAAAGAATCATGATCAGGGAGAAGTACTCAAGGAAATGAAGTGCCCTAACTGTGGAGCGCCACTGAATCCCGCGTCAGGAGAGGGGATGGTCGTGTGCACTTACTGCGGAACCTCTGTATCCCTTGGCTCAATGGGATGGACAAGGGTGGAGAAGCACTACGTTCTAGACATAAAGGTGCAGATGAAGGATCAGGCAGAACAGATTGCGAAAGCTTTCCTGGATAACAGTATATTCCACCGGCACCTGTTCGAAAAGAGTGAACTGAAGAAGACAGACTTGAACTACCTGCCATACTGGATAATGGATGCGGGTTACTCTGCGCAATATCAGTACAAGAGAGAACAAGTGAACCCAGGAGGATTTGTTGCAGTTGGGATGGGAGGAAGAGGTGGGTTCGGTGGACCTACTGTAAATGTACAAACAGTCATCGAATCTGGATCGGACGTCAATGAGGTCAATTATCCGGTCATAGCTATAGAGAACATGAACCAGTATCAGCCACCGGATTATGTGTTCAATCTATCCGACAAGAGACCGATCGGTCAAAATGACATGAATGGTCCGGTGAAGCTAATGAACGGAAGCATGGGTGAAGAGAAGGCAAGAATGGAAGGGAAAATCAGGATTCAGCAGTGGGAGATCAGAAGACTGCAGAGAAGCGTTCACGGATTTATGTCAGCAAATGTAGGTGTGGATATTGCGGACATGTATCTGGTCCACATTCCAGTCTGGTCGCTCCAGTTCCAACACAAAGACCAATCGATCTTTCTTCTGATAGATGCTCACAACTCTAGGGTGATGGAAGAAACCAAGACATAGCTTGACTACATAGATTATTCTGAACTTGTTTCTCATACCCATCAGCATTTTCAGAGATAATGCCTTCTCTGAAAAAGATCCTAAGTTTCAGCTAATGCTTATCTGGCTCACGCAAACGGGGTCATTTGGAAATCATTCCAATATTTGTAGATTAATCTTCAGTCCATTTTTAACGATAATGTAAATCTTTCAATAACTTTCGGAGAAAGAGAAGGAGCCGCAATCTTTTTTTTGTATGGGAAATTTACTAGTCATGCCAGTGCAATTTGTAGTAGATTTATCCGAAGCTCACTCCGGAATCCTAAAGGTGCACATGGAATTTCCGTCTTCTGGGAAGGAAGAAATTGTAATGCCGGTCTGGACTCCTGGATCTTACCTTGTGAGAGATTTTTCTAGACACGTATCCAATCTTGAATCAAAAGGGAAAGTGGAACAGCTTTCCAAGAACAGGTGGGCAATCAGTTCAAAGGGACAGACGGCCGAAGTGGACTATGATGTCTACTGTGATGAACTGACTGTTGACACATCATACTCCGATGGATCCTTTGTACTCATTAATGGGGCAGGTGTATTCTTCTATCCGGAAGGGAAGAAGGACTGCGAATATAGCTTGAAATTCAAGAACTACGGTAAGTGGAAAATAGCCACCGGAATGCCTGAGAAAAAAGGAACATACACAGCAGAAGATTACGATCACTTCGTTGACTGTCCGGTCCTGATAGGTGATCTCCAATTAATGGAATTCACCGTGATGAACAAGAAACATACTATCGCGTGGCAGGGCAGGATGATAAAGGACAGGAATACCATAACTGAAGACTTCAGGAAAATCGTGGAAGCGGAAGGTGGAATATTCGGAAGATTGCCGTATGACAGGTACGTATTTCTGATAATGACAGTTCCGGACGAGTACTACGGCGGGCTTGAGCACAAGAACAGCACTGCAATACTATTCCCTGAATACAAACTCCTTGACGATTTTGATTATAAACTATTCTTGACGACAGTATCGCACGAATTCTTCCACACATGGAATGTGAAGAGGATCAGACCTCGGGAACTGGGACCTTTTGATTACACCAAAGAAGTCTACACAAACCTCCTCTGGCTGAGCGAGGGGTTCACTTCATATTATGAATGGGTGATACTCTGGAGGGCAGGTCTGGTCAAAGACGACGAGTACATGACTCACATTACCAAGATGATAGATTTCTACAGAATCCAGCCGGGTCATACTCTTCCAGCCGATTCCTCATCCTTTAACACATGGGTGAAACTCTACAAGTCGGATGGCAATGTCATCAACTCCTACATATCCTACTACCTCAAGGGCGAATTGATAGCTTTTGCTCTAAACAGTGAAATAATCAAGGCCACTGGAGGAAGGAAGTCACTTGATGATGTGTTCAGGGGGCTATTCTCTGATTTCAATAAGAATGGAAAGGGAATAGAGAAGAAGGATCTGGTGGAACACGTGAACAAACTGATTGGAAGTGAGGCACAAAAGTTGATAACAAGGCTTTCTGAGACAACGGTCGAAATTGACTTTGACCGGTACCTCAGGGACATGGGATACAGGGTTAGCCACAAGTTCTCAGACAAGAAGACAGGTTCAAAGGGTTTCCTGGGGATGATGCTTTCTACGGAGGGAGGAAAGGTCGTAGTCAAGAGCGTGATTAAGGGATATCCTGCTCACACAGTGGGCGTCTTACCTGGAGATGAACTAGTTGCAGTAAATGGGCAGAGATACACGGAGACATTCACCAGGTCGCTGGCCAAAGAGCTTCGATCAAGGAAGGTGGACAGCCTTAAACACATGAACCCGGGTGATGATGTGGATCTTTACGTGTTCAGGAAACACAACTTCATCAACTTCAAGATGAAAGCAGCTGAAGAACCAAAGGAGACCGTGGCCGTAAAGGAAAAGAATTCAAGGATAAAATCTAAGATGATCTCAGGTTAGGAACTTTTCCTTAATGTGCAGGAGAACCTCAACAAGCTGTTCCTTAGTCAAGCGTCCAGTGTTCACATTCCGTGGGCTCGGATGGTATGAAGCGTACAGCCAAGTGTTTCCCACCCTGTAACCTGCTCCGTGCTTGAAGACCACATCTTTAACTTCAAATCCCCTGCTCTTTTGATATGCCTTGAATGTATCGAACGCGATCCTGCCCAGGGCAAGAACTACTCTCAGATTCTTCATATACTCAATCTCAAATTCGCGATATTCGCGGCAGTTCTCTAGTTCTCCATTGACTGGTTTGTCCCCCGGTGGAACGCACTTCAGGACTGCTGTGGTGTAAAGATATTCAACGCTGAGTCCGTCGTTTCTGGATACTGAATCTGGTTTGTTCGAAAGACCAACTTCGTAGAGGCAGGAAAATAGGAACGATGCACTCTTATCTCCAGTAAAGACTCTCCCTGTTCGGTTTCCGCCTGTTGCTGCGGGTGCCAATCCAAGGATGAGGAGTCTGGAGTCAATGTTACCAAAACCAGGTACGGGTTTGCTCCAGAAATCTTCTCCAAGAAATCTTGATCTTCTACCGGCCACTTCCACTCTGAACTTCACCAACCTCGGGCACCTTGTGCAAGATATTAGCTGTGAATTCATTTCCTCAAGAGATTCATATTTCATTTTCTGAACACTCTTTCGCGGTTGGCGAGAAGAGCGGCCAGCAGCCTCTTCATCTCGTACGGTGAGTTTACTCTGTACTTAGCTACTGTTATCCCTTCACCTACCTTAATCGTTATTTGGTCGCTCAGATTGCCGAAGGCATCTTCATCCGTTCTATCGTCACCTGCAAACATTATGAAATCGTTTCTATCGATATATTTCAACATTGCTTTGCCCTTGTCCACTCCCTTAACTCTCAATTCGTAGACGAATTTGCCGCTGTATAGTTCAAATCCTTCTTCATTGATCTCCGAGATAATCCGTCCCAACTCGGTAGCATATCTACTGTCAACGTTATAGTAATGGAACTGTAGACCACCTCTCTTGTCAATAATCCTCAATCCCTTAAATTTGGTTTCCAGATAGGCATATTTTCTGTAGAGCTCATTTGTCCTCTTCTGATATTCTTCAAATCCGTCTATAGACCACTTTAGTCCTTCTTCGCTCATAAATTCTGACCCATGCATAGCAATAATGTTGAAACCCTTTCCCACGAGAGAAATGATCCCATTAAGATCCCTCCCAGTGACCAAGTAAAGTGGAATCTTTCTCTTCAGATCGCCGAGGAGGTCTATCAATTTATTACTTGGGATGGCAAGCTCTGGCTGCGAAGTAAGATTGACTAGGGTGCCATCATAGTCGAGGAATATCTTTGTAAGCCCATTCCCTTCCCTGATGCCACTCAAGATATCTTCGAACATTTAAAGCAATCCTTCGGTTATTATCTTGTTGGTGATGGTCGGAGCACTAATCTAATTTTCTCCCATGATTGCACACGATAGGACTGGAGTTAATTCCGGATGACGCAGGTTCCATTAATTAAAAGTATCAAAGGTTGTCTGTACGTTCTTCTTACCTTCTCTTAGGATGTTCTTCATCTTCTTCTCCTTCCTTCCAGCGGAATAATAGTACGAGAGGTCTCGTGTGTTTTCCATAGTTAGAACGTACACCTTTCCCTTGCCGAACCTACCTGTCCTTCCTCTCCTTTGTATTGATCTGACCTCACTTGCGACGGGCTCGTAGAAAATCACCGTGTCGGCCGCTGGGACGTCAAGTCCTTCCTCTCCAACCTGAGTTGCAACTAGCACTTTTATCTGCCCCTCCCTGAACAGTTGTAGGGTACTGGTCTGCTCTTTCTGGCTCATTCCCTTTGAATCTCTCTTCGAGCTCTGACCTATGAATTTCTCACATGAGAACCCCTCCTTTTTGAGTATTTCAGAGAGTATGTTTGCGGTAATCCTGTAATGACAGAAGACTATCGCTTTTTCCTTATTGCCCTCTTTTAGTATTTCAATGATTTTTGAAATCTTAGGTGTATGAAGATTGAGCGGTTCATTGGAAAGTTTTTCAGCCTTCTTCTCGACCGCAATCATCCTAGGATCTGTGACAATTTTCTTCGCCTTGCTGTTTTCCTTCTTCATTTCTTGAAGGTATTCGTAAAACGGTAAGACTCCTTGAGTTTCCGCAAACTCCAGGAGGTAGTCTGTAAGAATTGCGTAAGTTCTTATCCTTACGGCAGAATAGAAATACTTGTTTCCGCGCTTGATCTGGCTGAAGATGTAGTCTCCAAGACTGATTAATTCTTTCCTGGAATGACCCTGGACCTTCAGAGAGAATGATTCAAGCTTGTTGATCATCTCTCCGAGCATTTCCTTCAGTTGCTCAATTATTTCTATGACTCCGGGAGGCGCAGTAATCTTGACTTGCTCTACGTCTATTCCTTTTATGTATTCAACCACGTCTGGTGAATTCTCATCCCTGATCTCCAGATCCACTATTCGCAGATTCTTGATTATCTGGTCGATCTTCTCCCTGTCCCCTCCAGGAGATGCTGTCATAGCTATTATTCTTGAATCTGCGAAAAAATTTGCCACCTCAACGTAGGAATAATTTCCAATTGCCCTGTGAGCTTCATCAAATATCACCACCTTCACATCTCTCCTGATGTCATTGAATAGAGCAGAATCGTTACCGATCACCTGTGGAGTAGACACTATCACTCGCGCTGAGTAGTAAAGTTCCTGCCTCAGGGATTTCTTAATCTCGCCGGTTACTTCAACGATCTCATGTTCCTGGAGGTTCAGGAACTTCCTTATGCTAGCCGCGTGCTGATGGACGAGGGGTCTTGTTGGTGCAAGAAAGATGCATTTTCCTCCGTCCTCTATCAAGATCGAAAGTGCTATGATCGCAATTATCGTTTTGCCAAGTGCCGTGGGTATGACTATAAGGGTATTCCTTTCAACAGCCTTCAGTGCAATACTGTCCTGATACTCCCTGAACTCTATTAGGTCATCCCTAAGCAGTTCAGAATACTTGGGCACAATGGGTAATCTCTGGTTGGCTTTAACTTTAGCGAGACATTCTAAACAGGAATTTGTATAAATATGTTCCAATTTTAAAATAAGTTTTATTTACCGTCAGGCAATACCGTAAGCAGTGCTGCTGCTCTATAGGTACATCATATTCATTTCTGTCCTGACAACGATAATCTACTTTCTATACTACCTTCTTAACGCATATTATCTGATGAAACACTCGCCAGAAACGGTATCTACCAAGAAAGCTGACACAGCCGATGTGACTATACTCGTTCCCGTGTACAACGAAAAGTTGGATGTGTTCGAAAGGGTTGTCAAAGGAATACGGGCTCAGAGCACAAAGTTTGTTGTTGTCGGTGACTCGAGCAATGAGCCTTACAGATCAATAGTAGAGCAGAACGGTGGAGTTTTCATTCATCTGAAAGAGAGAAGAGGAAAGAGACTGGTCATTTCAGAAGGGATGAAGTATGTCGACACCAAATTCGTCCTATTCGTAGACAGTGACACAACTCTACCACCCTATACGGTCTTCAGAATGCTTGAGCATTTCAAGGAAAACGTTGGTGGAGTAGGTGCAAATGTGTCCATTAGGAGAACGGAAACGGGTGCTTCGTACAGTGCTGAATTCCTCGAAAGGACAAGAGAGGTCATCCTGAAGGCCATGACCGCCAGAGGGGGTAGCGTAATGGTGATAGATGGAAAGTGCGCGATGTACAGAACGGACCTAGTTAAACCTCTCCTGCTCTCGGAAAAGTTCAGGGACTACAAAGTTGCTGGAAAGGTCGCCATTATGGGGGATGACCAGCAGATGACTGCACACATAATCAAGGAAGGCTATAAAGCCACAAAGTGTTTTGACGTGACAGTAGAGACGGAACCACCGGAGAATTTCAAACAGTTCACCAAGCAGAGTATAAGATGGGCAAGGAGTTCTTACTACTATTTCTTCAAGAATCTTTTCGATGGTACAGCACTCAAGGCTGGAGGCTTTTACACATTCGAAGCCATAAGCACTTTTGCCCTGCCCATACTGACGCTTGGACTAGGCCTTTTCAGGTTTTACTATACTATGGATATTATAGGGACGTTTGCTGGCAACAGCCTGGACACAATAACGGACCTGTTATCCAACCCTTCAATACTTCTTACGAACAGAGCTCTGGTACACCCCTTCCTGACACTAATCAGCCTACCTGGACCCATAATATTCGGTTCTACAGTTGTAATGACCGTAAGGAAGGAAAGACTGAGAACTCTTGCATATGGCGGGCTTGCACTTCTCATCATCTTCTTCACCTCTATTTATGGCCTACTGACATGCTGGAAGCAGTCCGCTTGGATGACTAGATAGGTCTCTTTTTCTTTAAAAGAACGGTCAGTGCAGTAGATGACTTGTCCCTGCTCGATATTTGTTCGTCAGGTGACAAAGTCAGAAGGGTACAGACCGTGCGCCATAATGATCGAACGAAATGCGAGTGACAAAGTCAGAGTGTTCCATCATCCTTTTCTGAAGACGCCAGAGGTCTTTGTGGTCTGCGAGTAGAAGAATGAATCCTTCAGATCCGCCTCCCATCAGACGGGCTGTGCGAGCACCATTCTCTTTTGCAAACCTGATGAGTGCATCCACTTTTGGATTCGTAATGTTCTTTGTCAATCCCTTCTTGAGCTCCCAACCGATGTCCACGAGTCCCACAAATCTATCGAAGTCATTCTTTAGTATAGACTCCCTTGCTTCCTCAGTATTCCTCTTTATTTCCAGTAGTCTATTAACGAGATCGGTCGAGCCTTCTCTGAGTCTGCTGACTTCTTCCTGAAGTTCGTCAGAGCTGTTGTGCGAAGAACCCGTATAAACCATCAACGTTGACATCTCCAGCAGAAGTGTAAAAGGAGTATCATGATCGAAAGTCTCCATCTTGAAGCCGTCCTTCGAAAATTCCATATACTTCAGCCCGCCAAAAGAAATTGCATAGGGATCTTGCTTGCCAAGCGTCACTCCAAAGAAGTTCTTTTCTACTTCATAGGTTTCATTCGCAAGGTCTGCTTTGGATACTTCTTCCCCGTTCAAGATTTTCACAATCTGAAGGAGGCCGAGTACCAGCGCACTTGAAGTCCCCAATCCAGTTCCAGGGGGAACGTCCCCTGAAATACTAAGTCTCCCCTCTTCGATTCCCCTCTCTTTGAACAGTGTTGTAATTCCTTCGAGGAAACTGTTGTGAATGCGCTTAGAGAAGCTCCAGCTCTTCAAGATGTCCCTAGAGGATATCTCGAGAGGCTGTCCGTCGTTGACGTAGTTAAGTCGGATTCCCTTATCTATAGTGGCGTTGATAACACAACCTCCATACATTTCTGGGAATGGAGATACATCGGTTCCCCCACCGCTGAAGCTGATTCTGTATGGGCACATCACGGATATTTTTTTCATGACGGACAACCTGAAAGGAAAGTTGTCTTTATAACTGTACCGCAGAACTAAGACACGAATAATCCTGATCATCTTGACGGCAACACATCAAAGTTAAAATCGCCAAAAGGAATTCTATAATCATGAGGGTCCTGATTCTCGGAGTCGATGGCTATATTGGATGGGCTCTGGCACAGAAATTGGCTGCCAAGGGATACGATCTGTACGGAGCTGATAATTTCATTACAAGAAAGAGGGTAAGGGAGGTTGGTTCTGACTCTGTCCTACCGGTTCCTCAGATCAGTAAGAGGCTACTGAGTTTCAAGGACCACTATGGGAAGGCGATCAAGTTCTTCCGTGGGAACGTTGCGGATCCAGAATTTCTATACAAGGTATTCAAGGAAGTCAAGCCGGACGCTGTCTATCACCTCGCAGAACAGAGATCGGCGCCATATTCAATGATCGGGCTGAAGCAGGCAAACGAAACCATGACGGGCAATCTCGTAAGTACGATCAACCTCATCTATGCTTCAAAAGACATCAATCCCGATGTTCACATCATAAAGCTCGGAACGATGGGAGAATATGGAACCCCAAACATAGACATAACGGAAGGATTCTTTGACGTCGAATTCAGGGGAAGGAAGGATACCCTGCCGTTTCCAAGGAATGCAAGCTCTTGGTACCACTGGAGCAAGGTGCACGACTCCAATAACCTCATGTTTGCGAACAGGTTATGGAAACTGAAGATCACTGATGTGATGCAGGGAGTCGTGTACGGGACAGCGACGAAGGAGATAGCACATTCAAATCTCTACACTAGGTTTGATATTGACGAGGTCTGGGGAACCGCACTCAACCGGTTTGCAGCACAGGCAGTATCAGGGCTGCCGATAACTCCTTACGGAAAGGGAGACCAGAAGAGGGGATTCCTGTCGCTTGAGGACAGCGTTTCGTGTCTCACAATAGCCCTAGAGAAGCCTCCAAACGAGGGAGAGTACAGAGTCTTGAACCAGTTTGATCAGTACTATTCGGTGAACTACCTGGCCCGGACAGTGAAGGAGGCGTACAAGGAAGTTACCGGGAATGACGCAAGGATTGAGCACGTAGAGAATCCAAGAATAGAAGCTGAGGAACACTACTACAACCCCGATCACGATAAACTCCATAATCTCGGATACAGACCATCTGGTGAACTGAAGGGAGATGTTACCAAGATTATAGAAGATTTGATAGAACACAGGGAGAAGTGCATAGAGCTAAAGGA
This sequence comes from Thermoplasmata archaeon, assembly GCA_021827945.1. Taxonomy (GTDB): domain Archaea; phylum Thermoplasmatota; class Thermoplasmata; order Thermoplasmatales. The sequence continues at coordinate 10,972 of JAKATW010000118.1, read as the reverse complement.
GGTAGTGATGCCGAAGACGTTGTGGAGGAAGAGCTCAGGCCTTTGAGGTATCTCTCTGTTTGGACAATTTCATTGCATAAAGATAAGTAGACTCGAGGACGTTACGATAATCTTCAGCCATTCCAACGCTTATCCATGAACTTCTTGGAACTTCCACCGCGTTGAATTTTACCCCGGAGCTGATGCATCTAGCTATTGCGTCCGTGAGTTCCGCTTTGCCATCTTTGTAGGAAATGAAATCAAATATCTGAGGAGGTAGGTAATACAGAGCACACAGTGCAAAGTTGGATCGGGGTTTGGATGGTTTTTCGACTACATCTGTTACTTCGGTACCCTCTGTTCCCTGTCTCAATACGGCCACCCCGTACCTTTTCGGGTCGTCTACCTTCATCACAAAAAGTGTCCACTTATTTTCCCTCTCTAGCCCGACCATTCTGCTATTGAAATTCTCAAGGTCTAGAACCATTCCATCTCCAGCAGTAAGCAGGAATCCCTCGTCACGGACAAAATCTCTCGCTGATAGGACCGCATCTCCAAAACCGTTCTTTTCCATTTGGAAAAAAATCCTAACGAACGGAAAGATTCTCTTCAGGTAATCCTGAGAAATGACATCAGAAGGGTCCAGTACAACTGCTATGTCACTAATGCCCATCCTCACCAGTTTTGAAATCAAGACATCTATTACGGGTCTCAGTATAAGACTGCCGTCTCTGAAATCATAAATATTGAGGAGTTCTTTTCTGATCAGTCCATTCAATCCAGATCGCTTTCCAAGTCCTGCAGCCGTTATGATAGCCTTCATTCCGTCTAAAGGATATAAGGAAATTGTATAAAATTTAGTCGAGAGAAGGAGTAGGATATGTCGTATGCCTGTGAATGGGCCTAACCGTGCGATGTTATTAATATAGAAACAATAGAGGAATAGTGTCAACATCACTCCTTTCCATCACTGAAATCGCAACAGGAATAGTGATGTTGATAGTCTCTTCGTTCCTGCTAACGCTCACAATTGAGGAGATCGGAAGGAGAGGGAAATTCAGCGAGAGATTCACGGGAGCAATCATAAGTCCGATCTTCACGGCTATGCCAGAACTCGTGGTGATCATTCTTGCACTTATCCTAGTGGGTGAGGAGTCAGGTTCGCAGATCGCAGCAGGAACTATAATAGGAGAACCATTCATGGTTTCTGCACTAGGCTTCCCTGCAGTTGCCATAACTCTACTCCTAGCAGGAAGGAAAAAGGGGATTGAAAGCGTTGATCCAGTCCTGTCAAAGATGCTGATTTTAATGGGATTGATCTTCCCCATAATGGTAATTCCTCATTTTTTTAACTATATCTCAGTCCGCTTGATAGTCGCGGTATTGCTTGTGTCACTCTACTTCGTCTTCTTCAAATTCGTCAGGGGAGAGAAAAATTTCGAAGAGGAAGCTACAGACATCAGATTCAGAAGTGGAGCCCTCCTGATTCTCATTATATTTGTAGGGGTTGCACTTCTACTTGGAGGCTCTGTTGCCCTAGTACGTGGAATCGACAGTTTGTCAATACAGACAGGACTGAACCAGGAACTTATAACCATTTTATTAGTCCCTATCGGTACCATAGTTCCGGAAACCACTAATGCAGTTATCTGGGCATCAAGGAACAAGACGAGCCTTGCAATTGGTGCGATGGTTGGAGAAGAGATATTCTTTGTGACCTTTTTCCCTGCACTTGGGATAATTGCGAGCCAGTGGACGATAACTCAAGATGGATTGCTTGCAATAATTCTCACGTCAACTTTCTCAGTGGTCCTTGGTATCCTTTCCTATAAATTCAGGAATGCCGTCTACATATTCATTTTCTACCTAGCCTCGCTTATTATTTTCCTGTTGTTCATTTACTAATTATTGAGTAAATCCAAAAAAATGGGAAATGTTAAAATACCGTCCTTAACTTTTAGAAATGTGACTGATCTATCTAACGCATTACTATCAAATATAAAAGAGGAGCTTTTGAAGGGATTACCTCTGATTGTTTATGATTTTGACGGGAGGGAAGAAGAAGCAGACATGGTCTTCTATGCTGGTTCTGTTTCCTGGAAGTCAATCAACCGGTTGAGAAAGGATGCAGGAGGACTCATATGCTATGTTACGGGCAGAGAAGAGGCAAGCATGATAGGACTGAAATTCCTCACCGACGAATGGAAGAGCCATCCGATATATCAGAACCTGATAAAGAAGCCTTCGTATGGCGATTATCCTTCTTTCACCATGTGGGTGAATCACATTTCAGTTTCCACGGGGATTTCTGACACAGATAGGGCGAACACAATTAGAGAATTGCACAACTTGCTAACGGACCACATAGAGAAAAAAGAAGAACACTTCTTAAGGAATTTCTACGCTCCCGGGCACGTACCTGTCCTTGCATCCAGAGGAATAGACCAGAGAAGGGGGCACACAGAGCTGGTTTCGCAGATAGCAGAGCTTGCGGGCCTTCCCCGGAGCATGGTGATTGCGGAGATGCTGGGAGACGGAAGAAGCCTGAAGAGGGTAAATGCAGAAGAATATGCATCGAAGAACAATCTAATATTTCTGGAAGGAAAAGACATTATAGGGGTGCAAAGGAAATGACAAAGTATGGGATCGTCGATACCACATTTTCACGAGTGGATATGGGTAAGTATGCATACGAGACGATCAGAAGGGAAGATCCAGATGGAGAAATAGCAAGATACACAGTGCCGGGGATAAAAGACATGCCTATGGGTGCGACAAAGCTCTTTGACCAGGGTTGTGATGGCGTGATAACGTTGGGTTGGGTCGGAAAAACCAAGCTAGACAAGTACAGTTACCTGGCTACCAGCATAGGCCTTATCCAGGCACAGCTGCTTGCCAAGAGGCACATAATGGATGTCACGGTGCATGAGGATGAAGCTGGGGAAGAGCAATTACTATCACTGGCCAAGGACAGGGCGACAAAGCACGCTGCAAACCTTGTAAGGCTCGTAAGAGATGGAGGCAGCTCCCTATCATCGCTGGCGGGGAAGGGACTCAGGCAAGGATATAATAATGCTGGGCAAATTCTGAGTGAGGATTGATATGCCCAGAATAGGACTGGTAGTCTCAGACTTCAATTACGACATCACATCTCTAATGCAAAAGAAGGCAGAAGAGCAGGCGGAACTCCTTGGCATGGAACACGAGGCGATAAGGGTTCCTGGGGTTTTCGACATGCCTCTTGCAGTGAAACTGCTGCTCAAGAAGAGAAATATCGATGGTGTTGCACTGCTTGGCGCAGTAATAAAGGGAGAAACAAAGCACGATGACCTTGTGATAAATCAATCAGTAAGAAAGATCGTTGATCTATCGAACGATTTCGAGAAGCCCGTTACGATTGGGATTATCGGGCCAGGAGCTGAGCATGATCAGGCAGTCGCAAGGATCGAAGAGTATTCGACTAGGGCAGTTGAATCTCTTGCTAAGATGTTCAGGGCATTCAGGAAGAACTAAGCAAGGGAAGAAGACGAGAACCTTTTTTTAATTCCAGGCGATCCACACTAAATGCCGTACGATTTCAAAGAGAGCGAGAGAAAATGGAGTTCGTTCTGGAATGAGGAGAGGGTTTTCCAGTATGATTTTAACTCCTCAAAGCCCACATACAGCATAGATACTCCTCCCCGTTACGCGTCTGGAAAGATGCACATTGGCCATGCATTCCACTACTCTCACATAGACATGGTTGCGAAGTATCACAAGATCAAGGGGGAGGAGGTTTTCTTTCCCCTCTGCTTTGATGTGAACGGAATGCCGATTGAAGTGAATGTGGAGAAGAAGTATGGCATCAAGATGAGGGAGTATGATAGGCAAAAATTCGTCAAACTTTGTGAAGAGTTTGCTGAGGGGAATATAAGCGCAATGATTGGCCAGTTCAGCTCGCTGGGAATCACTGCAGACCCATCGCTGTATTTCAAAACTAACTCTGAGATGTACAGGAAGTACACCCAGATTTCCTTCATCAGATTGTATGATAGAGGTTTAGCATACAAAGGTAAACACCCTGTCAACTGGTGTCCCAGATGTGAGACCGCCATAGCAGAGTCCGAGATAGTTTACGAGGAGAGGGACGTATTCCTGAACGACATTAGGTTCAGGGGAGACGGTGAGGAGCTAGTTATATCGACTACGAGACCAGAGCTCATCCCTGCATGCGTTGCGGTAGCAGTAAACCCAAAAGATGATCGATACGCTCATCTAGTAGGCACGGAGATCAAGCTTCCCATATTCGGCAAGTCGGTTTCTGTAATCACCGATGAAGATGTATTGATGGATTTTGGGACGGGAGCTGAGATGATCTGTTCAGTAGGTGATAAGTCTGACCTCAAGATGATATACAAACACTCCCTCCCATTTCTCAAGAGCATCGATGAACAGGGGAGGTTGACGGAGATAGCCGGTCGATATGCCGGTCTACAGGTCAAGGAAGCAAAGAAAAACATCGTAGAAGACCTTAAAGCGACCGGAGATTTCGTTTCCGATAAGAAGATAAAACAGAATGTCGGCACCTGCTGGCGCTGTGGAACTCCGCTGGAATTCCTACAGAAAGAACAGTGGTTCATTAAGTCGATCGATTTCAAGGAAGATCTCAAGAAGTGGGCTAAAAAACTGGAATGGCACCCACAATTCATGAAGAAGAGGCTGGACGACTGGATTGATTCCCTGTCATGGGACTGGGTAGTCTCCAGACAGAGATATTTTGCCACCCCAATACCCGTATGGGAGTGCAAGAACGGTCATCAAGTACTAGCCAGGGAAGATCAGTGTTACGTGGACCCGCTCATAGATCCTCCACCAGTGAAAGATTGTCCAACCTGTCATCAACCTCTGAAAGGTTCTGAGGAGGTATTTGACACATGGATGGACTCCTCTATTTCTCCTTTGTTCAACTCCTTTTACGTACGAGATGAGAAGCTATTCTCAAATCTGTATCCAATGTCTCTCAGACCGCAGGGACAGGACATAATCAGGACCTGGGCATACTACAGTCTGCTCAGAGGAAACCTCCTCACCGGAGAGAATCCCTGGAAGAACATCATGGTTGATGGAAATATTATGGCGCCAGATGGAAGACCCATGCACGCATCGTGGGGGAACGTCGTAGATCCAAACGTTCTCCTGGAGAAGTATGGTGCTGATGCCTTCAGATACTTCACTGCCTCCTGTTCACTGGGAGAAGACACTGCATTCAGGGAGAGGGATCTAGTAAGAGGACAGAGACTGATGAACAAAATATTCAACCTGGTTAGTTTCTTGGAGTTTTACAAGGGGAAACAGAGTGAGAATGGAGAACTCAGACCAGTTGATCACTGGATCCTGAGACAGATGAATGGTGCAGTAGAACAGGTTCGAGGGGCCATGGACAATTTTGAGTTTGACCGTGCCATAAGAGTGGCAGAGTCGTTTATATGGCATGATTTAGCTGATAACTATGTAGAAATAATAAAACACCGGATCAGCGGTTTCAAGACCTACGATACGGCACATCGCGTTTTGCTTTCGGCCATCACGATGATTGCTCCGATGTTCCCCTTCATCGCTGAAGATTCCTATCAGAGGATGTTCCGTTCCTCAGAGGGAAAGAGAAGCGTTTTCGAACTTCAGTTCCCGACGAAGGTTGTATACAGTGAGGAAGAGGCAAAAATCGGAGAAACGACGGTTGAGGCGGTCTCAATGATGAGGGACCTGAAAGTCAAGGAGAAGGTATCTCTGTCCGATGAAATCAGAGAAGCATCTGTTCTTGCTTCATCGGAGGTCAGAATAGATGAGGACGATGTCAGGGGTACTATCAGGGCGGAGAACATTTCGTACGAAAGTGGTCAGATCGAAGAAAAAGTGATCTCTATTAAACTCACCCCGGATACTTATGCTGTCCTTAGGGAAAAGGCCGAAGTGTTCTTGAAGAACCTGAAGGAAAATCCCGGACTATTGAATGGAGATGCTGTTGAGTTTGAAGGGAAACAAATCAGGACTACTGAGGTTATAGCTACAAAATCCTACTCCATTCGGGGAAGAAACGTGAATTGCGGGAATGGATTCTGTGTAGCGATAACAAAATGAAAAATGATTTATTCGAAAAAAGGGTATCTATAAAGTGGTAAAAAGACCTAGCGATGCCGAACTCATATTCAATGTTCTTAACATCCTTAGGAAGAATGGGGAAATAGTCGGGGAGATTAAGTTCCTGGAGTATCTCAGGAACAGGAAAATAGGTGCTTCTCCAAAGAGATTCAGGAAGATAATATACGAAATTCCTGAAATAGAGGTCCTGGTAAAGTACTCAAAGAAAAAGTTCGGTTACCAGGATAGGTGTCCTGTATGCAGTTCCAAGCTCACCACCATAAGAGGAGTCAACTTAGAAGGCAAGAGAAAGATCATCGGTTACAAGTGTGATCTGTGTGGGTACAACTCTACCAGTCACGGGAAACCATATATATATACGTTCAGGTTAAAGAATCATGATCTCTGACATAGAAAAAAATTACATCGTAGTCAAGCTTGAAAAGGGAGAGGATGTTGGAGAATCGATCACTCAAGTTCTCGAAGACTATGGGGTATATTCGGGCCTGATAGTATATGGAATAGGCATGATGCGTGACCTGGAGGTAGGTTACTGGAACGGAAAGGAGTACGAGAGGGCAAAGCTGCCAGTGCCCGGAGAGGTAGTATCGTTTCACGGAAGCATTTCGTCAAATGAACCCAGACTTCACATTCATACGTCGGTAGCGCTCAATGAACACAACGTAAAGGGAGGACACTTCTTTTCAGGCATTGCAGATCCCCTTATGGAAATACACATTCTCAGGCTCGAGGAGATAGTTCTGAAGAGAGAGCTTAACCCTAAGTCCGGGCTGAAGGAGTTGAAAATCGACTGAAGCTGCGGGTAAAGTTACCATTGCAGAGCATTGGGTGCAATTTTAGAAATGCAATTTTCCCTCTACTGCTCGGGCATATAAGAGACAGGTCAGGAACCAGCGTTTGTCAAGAACTGATTAAAGTAATAAATATGGGAATTTATTTCTAAGAACTCACATGAAAATTCCTTTCAGGATACCTCTCTGGATATCCGTACTCGGATATCTTCTCTTCTTTGTCATGATAGTTGGATTCACCGTCTTTCTACCATGGATCGTTCCCGTCTCCTTGATTATAGGTGCGATCATAATTGGTCTAATGGCGTGGGGGGTTCACAAGGAGGTACTGAATTGGTTAACTGCTATCCTTATGGGTACAGTGGCTGCGGTATTCTTTTTTCTTGCGTTCAGGGGGTTCATGGTTTTTGTAGAGACTCACGTTTCAGGAAAGATATTCCTTCTGGCTGGGATCATAGGTCTGACCATCATTTTCCTAGGCAGACAGAGAAAAGAGATAAAAGAGTTTGAGAGATTCATCGGATTTCAAACACCTCTTAAGGGACTGCAGAGGAACAGCAGATATCTAGCCGGAGCCGTCATTGACCTGGAAAAGCTGTGGTCAAGAATTTATCACCCCAAACCAAAGAGCAAATTGAACAGCAAGAAAAGAAGGAAGAGACTGTTCAAGAGCTAGAATGGTTTGGAATCTAGTGGTAAGTGACTTATCTTGAAAACGGCTCCCATTATGTAACAAGCTCCAGAAAAAATGGAGTTGAATGGATAGCACATTTCCTTGTCTGGAGTCACATCTTTCCAAACAGTCAAAGAAGTGCCGACTCGGAACACTCAGAACCTGATGAATCTCTCGATTCTTCCCTGAATTACGATACCCTTGACAATGGCTCTGGCATTCCCTGGGTTCGCTACAGAATGAGTGCTGTAACCACCAACACACAGGTCTCCGCTCAACAAGTTATCAGGCTAATACGTGATATTGTCTGCAATGCCAAGAAAGGTCAGCTAAATTAACGTGCGTTGTCAGATCTTAATTGTCGAGCCAACCTCTATTCTAGGGTCAGATGACTTGTCCACGATAGATATTTCTACTTCGTGTCTCCAGAAACTTTCACTTCCAAGATCAAGACATAATGGTATATGTATGAGTTGACCTAATTTTGTGCGCCCAAGGTCTCAACTGTGCGCTGAAATGGACAGACAAAACCAATCCCATCATTATCGGCTGACTAATTCAGAGAAGAAAACCCAGAACTACCCTAGCTGGAGAAGAGTTTCCTGATCCTTTCTGTCAACAGAACTGTGCCGATGGAGACAACCCTTTCGTGTTCTACATCTATTGCAGTCATGGATGCAAGTTTGATGTCTATCCCGTAACTCTCCCTCTCATTCAATCCCAGGAAACTGGCAGTGAGAACTCTGATTGGGAGCGCATGACTCACAAGAATGTAGGAACCGTTGTACTCACTGATGGCACTTCTCATTCGTTCTAGTTGAGAATCCCAGGTCTCCATGCCGAGATCTTCCCTCTTGAGTTTTGGAACCTCATCGACCCTGTATCCATTGTATGGGCCGAGTCCTGACTCCCTAATCTTGTTGTCTTCAGTGACCTTAAGGCCCACCACCTCTCCCACAGTCTTTGCGGTCTGCTTAGTCCTCAGTAGTGGACTGCAAACAATTCCATCGAATCTCAGTCCTTTCAATTGCTCAGCAGAGAATAATATCTGTTCGACACCGCGTTCGGTGAGAGGATATTGATTCATGTCTTCGGAGATTATGTTGTTTACGTTCGCAAAACTCTCTCCGTGTCTCATCAAGATCAATTTTTTTATCAACTAAATCTACCAATCTTTAATCCAACAGTTTAATAAAATTTTGCCCCATTTTGGTAATTTATCACTTTTATTGATCAGGGGGAATTTCGTTTCTTTCTATTTCTCACGTTATCAATAACTTCTCAATGACTCTTGAAAGGTCGTCGGCGACCGGACCTGAAGTGATCAAATCCTGATGTTAAAGCTGACTTTCCATTCAGGTCCACTATGCCTTTTCCCTTCACTACCTTGCCTATCAATGGAAAATTCCGTAATCTCTGTGGTGATGTAAAAATCAGCTCATAGTCACCACCGATCGAAAATATGGAGACTCTTTCTTCTCGGTCCTTCGCGTTATCCGAGACGTCATTTTCAATGACTATTTTCACCCCGCTGAGTTGCGCAAGTAAGCCAAGGGACTTGTAGATGCCGTCAGAATTGTCTATGCACGAGGTTACAGTCAACTTCCTCAATGAGTTTAGAAGATCGAGCCTCGGGCGTATATCCAGAATTTCCTTCACCTCTCCTCTCTTCCCGTTGTAGTAGTCTAGAATTGCACGCTCTTGTTTACCGATCTTTGATGATATATAGACATAGTCTCCTGGTCTTGCCCCAGTTCTTCTGAACTCCCTCCCTTTATCCACCTTACCTATAATCAGACCTGTCAACGAAATCTTCTCTGATTCCTTCAGGTCCCCTCCCGAAAATTTTAGATGATATACATCCAGTTCTTCCTTTATTCCCCTTACAAGTGATTCGACCCACTTTTCTTCCAGGGTTCTGGGGAAAGAGAAAGAAACCATCATCTCTAATGGCGTCCCATTTTTGGCTGCAATATCGCTCAGATTGATGTCTACCAAGAACTTTCCTATCAGCCCTGGGTCCCATGATCTCTCAAAATGGAACCCCTCATTGATCGAATCCATTGCAATTAGCAAATATTTCTTCCCGATATCTAAGAAGTGAACGTCTTCGTCTTCGTTTTTTTCACCGATTAACTTCCAGATCTTGTCTATCAGTTTTCTTTCCCCTGACTTGCTTATCTCCATCACAAAGATAATTAGATGTAGTTAAATAAATTATCAACTAGTGGACGAGATAGAAATCGAGAACAACGTGTTCTTTACAAGATACGGAGCCGCATATTTAGAGGATATCTCTGCAGTAGTCGTTTCCGATGTCCACCTCGGTTATGAAGATGTTCTTGCTATGAACGGAATATTCATTCCGAGAGTCCAATCGAAGATGATTTACGATACCACAGATCTCATAATCAAGAAGTACAAGCCAGAGAAGTTCATAATAGATGGGGATCTGAAACACGAATTCTCCAAGAATACGCCACAGGAATGGAGAGATGTGTATGAGCTTCTAAAGAGAATTGACCAGAAATCAGAACCAATAGTCATTAAGGGGAACCACGATAATTATGTGGCAAATATAGCATCCAAACTGAACCTCAGGACCTACGACATCTACGAAGAGGGAAGGTATACCTTCCATCACGGTCACAAGCCATTCAAATGGGATGGCATTGCCGTAATTGGGAATGAGCACCCTGCGGTAGGTCTGAGGGACTCGGTCGACTCGGTCTTGAAACTACACTGCTTCCTTTACTTTAAGAAAGAGAGATTGATAGTTCTCCCCGCAATGTCCATCTATGCTGGAGGATCTGATATATTGAAGAATGAAATTTCATCTCCAGTGTTGAAGAAGGTGGAATTGAATGAAGGAAGGGTTTACGGCCTATGGGACGCATACGGGACTATCGATCTCGGAAATGTTGGGGGCCTGTTATGATCGGATTTGTATCCGCAGGTTTCAACCCGCCTATGACCTTCACAAAGGAGGAATTAGATTTCTTGGACAGTTCAGAACTGATACTGGTCGATACCTACACCTCCCCGAATTATCTAAGAGAATTAGGAGAAAGGGAGCTTAACTTTGTAGGGAGAGACAAGCTGGAAGACTATCAATGGATCCTGAAAATAAAGGGGAACGTGTCGATAGTCATACCTGGCGACTCCTTCTCAGCTACTACACACTTTTCGATATATATGGAAGCAATAAAGAAAGGAATCAAGGTGCGTGTTTTCCACAATTCCTCCATTTTTCCAACTGCAGCGACTAGGTTGGGGCTTCATCTCTACAAGGTAGGCCCTGCTGTCTCTCTCCCCAGGTTCAAAGAGAAATTCCGACCACTCTCCCCATACGACAAGATAAAGGATAACTCAAAGAGGGGGTTACACACGA
>JAKATW010000060.1 GCA_021827945.1 Thermoplasmata archaeon | reverse complement strand
CTCCCATTCAATTATTCCCTCGAAATTTCTGGAGACAAGTCTAAGGTAACTATGATTTTCGAAAAGAGCAGTCTGGATTCGTTCTTTAAGTCCATAGGAAAGGTAAAGGAGACAGAGCTACAGGACTCACAACTGGAGATAAGATCTGTGGAGAAATACCCGTAGGACTTAGAAAATTGTACTACTTTTTGAAAGTTGTACAAATAATTAGTTAATATAAGCAACGGTCTTAGCACCATGAGGAGTGCATTGGTAGTTACATTAGTGATAGTCGCTGCCTTACTTGCAGTGCCACTCAGTTCTGCGACAGTAATTCACGCGACCATCAATACAAAAACCAACGAGGGTTATGTAAATGCGACGAGCAACTATGTCCTCTATTATACATACCCTAGTAATAGTTCCACGGCCCAATCTTTGAATGGTACGGTAATCTGGATGAACGCAACTTCTTACCTCAACTCAAGCGGAAGACAGTTCCTGAACCAGAACATGAACGAATACCAGGACCAAGCCCAGAACCAGGATCAGAACCACTATGGGAATGATGCTAGAGATGCAAATGATTCAACGAACTCAACCGGAACGGGTAGCTCCGGCAATAACTCGACCACGAACTCTACAACAAACACTACGAACGTAACGATGCCCGCGATTCATGTCGTGAATGCGACGCTGAAGTACCAGTTACATGCATTTGCAAACGAGACTAACCTGACCATATTCAGAAATCTGACCATAACACTGAAGATCTCCAACATAACCAAGAAGGTCGGAAACAACACCACTGTTATTGACATGTCGTGGAGAGCCTTTAGAGTGCAGGGGGAGCTTATGGGAGAATTTAGAGGAAAAATGGACCTACTGAATCCGCACCTAGGGCTTAATGTGCAGTCAGATGTCAATACTAACATGGACGTCAACACTCTCGGCAACATCGGCAACTTCGGAGAAGATGGACAAGGGAGTGTGTTCCAGCTGGGAGCGTTCTTCTCAAACGATGGGTTTGGGAATCACGTTATGAACTATCAGACTATAGATTTCCAGGTTTTCTCCGTGCCTCTGCAGCAGTGGACGAGAGTCTATGACAGCTCAACAAACAGCACGACCTTCTTCTTTAACTCTAGTTCTAACTATTCTCTGGACGAGTCCGTCAGTCATAACGGGGCTGCATACACATTGAAACTTATGACTGATCCCAGTGCTGCAATAACAACAAATGGCCTGGCAACGCCAACGTCTTCCAACGAGCTCGCTGTATCAAATGCGGCTGCTCCCGGATCGGGTCTCTCGACCTCGACGGCACTGGTAGTGATAGGAATAGTGGCTTTAGTCGCGATCGGGCTTTCAGCAGTATTGATGCACCAGAAGGTTAGAAAGAAGTAAAACGGATCAATTTTTTATTTTTTTATATCTTTCATTAAAGTGAAATATTAGCTTTCTTAGCAATGGAAAAGCAAATATACCATCTATCATAACCAGAACCTGATGTATAGTATTGAATCGTATGACCTGAAGTTTGATTTTAAATTTAAAGACTTGAAATATGAATGTACCGAAGTCGTGAGTGGCAGGTTCTCAGGAAGTGTCGAGTTCGACAACGAAAATCTCTCTGTAAACTCAGTCAAAATAGATGGAAGAGACACCAAGTTCGGGGTTGCTAACAAGAGACTTTCTATTGAACAAGCCGACGGTAGCCAACTGACGATAAAATTCTCTGGTGCGGTCTCAGAAACGTCGTTGATGGGCATCCACGATGCCAAATACGAAAACGGTCACATAATAACGACCCAGATGGAACCAACTGGTGCAAGATCAGTCTTTCCGTGCATAGATGATCCTGCAACCAAGGCTAAATTCAAGGTCGAAGTGGACGTAGACGACGAGGTGGACGTTATTTTCAACACTCGCCATATATCTAGAGAAGTTGCGAATGGCAGGACACGCTTTGTCTTTGATGAAACACCACCCATGTCCACTTATCTTATTTACCTAGGTATCGGCAAATTCAGTACGATATCCAAGAAGAATAAGGATCGAATTCTCTACGTTGCCACTTCACCAGGGAAAGCAAAGGAAGGGAAATTTTCCCTCAATCTACTCGGTAAACTCTATACCAAGTACGAAGCATACTACAAGATCAAGTTCCCTCTTCCGAAAATGCACCTGGTAGCCCTTCCACAGTTCGGCGCCGGAGCTATGGAGAACTGGGGTGCTATCACATTCAGGGAAATCGCACTCCTGGTGAATGAATCCACAAGTTTCGCCTTCAAGAAACAGGTGGGTTATGTTGTCTCTCACGAGTTTGCGCACCAGTGGTTTGGGGACCTAGTAACCATGAAGTGGTGGGATGATCTCTGGCTGAATGAATCGTTTGCTACCTTCGTGGGTTTCAAAATACTGGGAAAGATTTACAAGGACTGGAATCTCTGGGAGGACTTCCAGCGCCAAGAGACGCTATCCTCAATGAAAAAGGATGGACTTCTTTCAACTCACCCCATAAGGGTCGAGGTGAAAAACCCGGATGAGATATCTGAGATTTTCGACGACATCAGTTACGGAAAGGGTGCATCCATCCTAAGGATGACAGAGCAGTTCATAGGGGAGAACAAATTCAGGGAGGGAATATATCAGTACCTGAAGGGCCATGAGTATTCCAATGCTACAGGTGAAGACCTCTGGTCCTCGCTATCTACGTCAAGCAAACTGGACGTAAGCAGTCTGATGAAGTCATGGCTAGAGAAGGGTGGTTTTCCACTGGTCAAGGTCAGAGAAGAGAATGGAGGACTGGTTGTCACTCAACAGAAATTCTCTTATCTTCCAAACGAAGACTCATATGTCTGGCAGATACCACTGTTCATTGACAAAGAGGGCAAGAAGCGGAAGATCCTTATCAAGAGAAAGGAGTCAAGAATCAGGAACTCGGCCGGAGCTATCGTCAACCCCAATGGGGAGGGTTACTATAGATTATTGTTTGAGGGTGGTCTGTTGGACAGAGCCCTATCAGAGAAATCCTCTTCTGAATTTATCATGAAACTGATAGATGACTACTACGCATTCCTGCTATCAGGAACCATAGACCTTCAGCAGTTTATGTCCCTTGTTGACAGGGTGAAGAGCAGGAATGAGTACAGCGTTGTACTGAGGTTGGAGGAAATATTTTCAGAGTTAACGAACATTCTTGACTCGACTTATCTGAACGATATGTTCGTGAGTTACCTGAGAGGTAAACTGGATGCCTTCAAGGACTCTCACGATGAAAACTCGAAGGTCGTACTAGAAAGGATTCTTACGGGACTCGCAATCAACGACAGAACGTTCAGATCTAGCGAGAAACTGAAACTTGACGATTACACAAAGGTTACCGCAGAGGAGAGAACGGCAGTATTAATGTCAGCTGCGATCGAGGAGTTCAATAAGGAGATCATATGGAACATGATAAAGACTCCGGAGAATGACATGGAATCTGTCAGGGCTATGAACGCTCTGGTTCACCTACCTAATAACGATGAGGTGACGCAATTCCTTGACTTTGTCAGTACGAAACCGGAGTACCGTGGAAACTTCATTTATGCACTGTTTGAAGCAATTTCCTGCAAGAATTACAGGAAAGACCTCTGGAAGTGGACCTCTTCTAATCTACCAAGAATTAGAGAGATATTCGTTGGAAGTAGTACGGTGTCGAGGTTGATTGAGGAACTCATAGCCTTTGGGGGAATAGGAAACAGAGCGACGGTAAATGAATTTATCGCAAGGGAAAACGTTCCGGAGGCCGCAAGGGCAATAAAGAACGGCCTTGAAAAACTGGAGATTAACGAAAATCTGGTACAAAGGTCCGCTAAATGATAATCGATAAATAATATTCGATTATCTCCTTCCCGATAACTGATGAATCTATATGAATACCAAGCCAAGGAGCTTTTCAGAAAGTACGGCATATCAATTCCAATAGGAAAACACGCCGCGACTGACGCAGACTTACAATGGGACAGGTTCCCGGTTGTGGTCAAGGCACAGGTACTTACTGGAGGAAGGGGGAAGGCCGGAGGAATCAAGTTCGCAAACAATACCAGCGAACTTCAAGAAAAAGGGAAGGAAATCCTGTCCATGAGTATAAAAGGACTCAAGGTACGGAGCCTTCTCCTGGAGGAGAAACTCGACATTGCAAAGGAATATTACGTTTCTATAACTCTTGACAGAAGCACAAAGATGCCTGTCATAATTGCCTCTACCTCTGGAGGAATGGAAATCGAGGATGTCCCGGACTCGAAAATAGTCAAGTATTGGATAGACCCGACGATAGGCTACTCTTCTTTTGTGGGAAGGGAAGTAGCATTCAGACTGGGTCTAACACCAGAAGAGTCAAAACAGTTTCAGGACATTCTGGGAAAAATATTTGCACTTTACGAAGGTTACGACTGTGAGTTGGTGGAGATAAACCCCCTGACAGTTTTGAAGGATGGAAGGATAATTGCCGGAGATGCAAAAATAGTCGTGGACTCGGATTCGCTATTCCGACACAAAGATCTTTCAGAGAATCCTGCAGAGAGAACTGACCTGGAAGAACTGGCATTTAAGAAGGGCTATGCGCTTGTGGAACTGGGTGGAGACATCGGGGTAATAGCTAACGGAGCTGGCTTGACCATGGCTACACTTGACGGTCTCACACTGAAGGGTCTGAAACCAAAAAATTTTCTAGACCTAGGCGGGAGTGATGATGTAGAGAAGGTCGTGGGAGCGTTCCAGATACTCAAGGAAGCAAAGATCAGAGGGATACTGATCAACATCTTTGGAGGGGTCACACACTGCGATACCGTCGCAAATGGAATTACAGAGGCCAAGAAGAGAGTCGGAATAGACGTCCCGATTGTCGTAAGACTATCTGGGGTTAATGAAGATCTGGGAAGGAAGATACTAAAGGAGAATGGCATTGATGCGTATTCTGACATGATGGATGCAATAGAAGAGACTGTTCAGGTGGTGAAGTAAGATGAGTATTCTTGTTAATGAGGACACGAGGATCCTGGTACAGGGTATAACTGGACACCAGGGATCGTTCAATGCGATTCAGATGCAGAAGTTTGGGTCTAAGGTGGTCGCTGGCACATCGCCAGGGAAGGGAGGTACCGACATCAGTGGAATAAAGGTCTACAACACCGTCAGGGATGCAATGAATGAGGAACCGAACGCAACGTTCATTTCCGTTGCTGCACCCTATGTGCTTGATGCCGCAAAGGAGGCTATGTACAGCGGCATTGACCTGATCTACATCCTGACAGAGAAGGTTCCCTACCAGGACACGATGAAGATAGTCAGCCTTGCAAACAAACTTGGAAAGAAGGTTGTGGGACCAAACGGTCCAGGGGTAACTTCTCCATTTACCTGCAAACTCGGAATTATGCCAAACCAGATTTTCAAGAGGGGTAAAGTAGGTGTCATATCAAGGAGTGGCACTCTCACATACGAAATCGTTAACCAGATCACGACCAACGGACTAGGAGAGAGTACTGTAGTTGGCCTTGGAGGCGACCCCGTGACTGGAATGAACTATATTGATGCACTGGAAGAATTCAAGCACGATGAGCAAACTGAAGCAGTCGCAATGGTAGGGGAAATAGGCGGAACGGCTGAAGAGGAGGCCGCAGAGTACATAAGGAACAAATTCAACAAACCTGTCGTCAGTTACATAACCGGAAGGAGCGCCCCTCCAGGAAAAAGAATGGGGCATGCTGGTGCAATCATATCTCGTGGAAAGGGGACGGCAGAGTCTAAGGTAAAAGCGTTAGAGGAGGCAGGAGTTAAGGTTGCGTCTTATCCATACGAGATACCTTCACTGCTGAAAGAGGTGCTTAAATGAAGAGAGATATAATCTCAGTTCTGGACATGAAGAATGACTTCGAGAAATTCGTTGATGACGGAATCAAGCTCAAAAAGAATTTCAAGACGGGAAAGAAGGACTCGTCCATGGACAGAAAAACGTTGGCGATGATCTTTGAGAAGGCATCGACTAGGACGAGGGTAAGTTTCGAAACTGCAATGACTCAACTGGGTGGCCATGCCATTTACCTCTCACCCAGGGATATGCAGATGGGAAGGGGAGAAACAATTGCTGACACAGGAGAAGTCTTATCTGGAATGGTGGATGCAATCCTGTACCGGGCGTTCAAGCACGACAACGTCGTTGAACTTGCACAAAACTCTTCAATATCGGTCATCAACGGACTTGATAATCTGGAGCACCCTACGCAGATAGTCGCAGACTATATGACTATCAAGGAAAAGAAAGGAAAGCTCAAAGGACTCAAGATTGCATACGTCGGAGATGGAAACAATACTGCAAATTCGCTGATGCTGGGTGCGGGACTTGTAGGCGCTGATTTCTGGATAGCTACTCCAGAGGGGTATGAACCACCAGATCATTTTGTGAAAGCTGCAAGGTCACTTGCGAGAAAGCACCGATCGGAGTTGGAGGTCACGAACAACTACAAAGAAGCCGTTGCTGGCGCGGATGTCATCTACACGGATGTGTGGGTATCGATGGGAGAAGAACAGGAGAGGGAGAAGAAGGAAAAAGAGTTCAAAAGCTTCCAGATCAATGAAAAGATGGTCTCCCTTGCAAAGAGGGATTATATATTCATGCATTGCCTTCCAGCGCATCGTGGACTTGAAGTGACAAACGAAGTGGCGGACTCAAAGAACAGTGTAATATTCCAGGAAGCGGAAAACAGGCTCCATGCCGAGAAAATCATACTCAAAAAGGTGATCAAGTAAGACAACGGCCAAATATGCAGCGTTAGAAAATTGCTCCACAAGCTATATAAGCAATGAGCCATTAGAAAGCCAATGAGCAATGGAATTTACCAAAAGTTGAGAAGAGAAGGTGATTACGTTCCACGCTTCCTGATCAAACTATGGCAGATAAGGATCAAAGAAAAATTCGGTCTTGAAGTAGACAGTGATATTGCAGAAGTCATCGTGAAGATAGTGCACGAAAGAAGTACGTGGAAGCTGTCCCGGGCAGAAAAATACATCACGGCCCTTCTGAAACTTAAAGGAGAGTCGAAGGAAGAGGCAGAGAGAGATGCAAGAGACCTTGTAAGGACAGTGCTTGAGTAACGGCTTTTAGCTTGCCCATATTTTGTCGAGGGAGCTGTTATCAGAGATAAACTTCACAATACTACGGATAGGATAAATTATTACTGCCCAGCACCACTAAGAATAATAGTCGATACTCAATCCCGACAGAGAATGGATATGGATCTCTTCTGGAGACATTACATCCAAACGGAGTGAAATGAAGCAGATTTCCTTGGAGATTGAACTGTCTCGACTAAAGAAGACAACTATTTCGAGGGCGAGCCTGGAGCAGTACCAGACTCCACCAGCGATAGCAGCAGGATTACTTTACAGAGCTCTGGGGGATGGCTCTGTCAGGGGAAAGACGGTCGCTGACCTCGGATGCGGCAATGGCATCTTCGCAATTGGTGCTGCATTAATGGAAGCTAGGAAGGTATATGCTGTCGACAAGGACCCTTTTGCCATAAGGACTGCAAAAGAGAATTCTAAAGAAGTCGGAGTAGAGGTTGAATTTCTAACGGAAGACGTGAGGGTTTTTGAAGAAAGTGTCGACACCGTAATAATGAATCCACCTTTCGGAAGTCAGAAGAGGGACGCAGACATTCCGTTCATTGAAAAAGCAATGAAAATCTCTAAAGATTTTTATATCCTGCTTAATTACAAAGCTGGCGATTTCTTGGAAAGGATCATAGCGGGAAAGGGGGAGATTTCCTGGGAGGAAAATATCAATTTTCCCCTTGCTCATTCGTATGATTTTCACAGGAAAGAGATGAAGATGATTCAAGCTAGGATGGCTAAGGTGAAAATATGGTAGGTAGGTTAGTGTTACCGGGCGAGTATATCGGCACAGAAGAGGAGTTCATTGCGAGTAAAGGTACCTATGAGGACAACGGTAGAGTCTACTCATCAAATGTAGGTAATGTAGAGGTTGGATCTGACTTTAGAGTGGTGGTCAGGGGAAAAAAACAGGACGTTGTAGTCCAGCCGGGCGATGAAATTATAGGAGTGGTTACTGATATAAATGAACCTCTCGTAGTGATCGCGGGAGAGTACTTGATTAAGTTGGGTAAAGTGTACCAGATCAGAACTAGAGCGCTAGTTCATGCAAGTAGAATCACAGGTCACTATCTAGACCAGTGTTCAAAGGTTGTAAAAGCACGTGATGTAGTAAGGGGGAAAGTGGTCTCTACCAGAGGCAAGATAGATCTTACCCTGGAACCTCCGGATGAGGGCGTGATATTCGCATACTGCTCAAAGTGCAGACAACCGCTGCAAAGGATTAATAGCGGTCTCTATTGTACTTACTGTCAGAAAAACGAGGTCAGGAAGGTCTCGAGAAAATATGGGGAAATCTCCGAAGGAGTAAAGAAGAAATGAAACCGGAAGTTGGCGAAAACAAGATCAACGTAGAGAAGCTGGACGTCGAGGTCAAACATCTAAGGAAGGAAGTGGAGAACATGAAGGTCATTCTAAGGGGACTCCTCCAGGTAGTAATGGAGAATGAGGAAGAGGACGATTACTACGAGTACACGTAGGTGAGATAGATGGCAGTACCAATGGCAGTAATGCAGAATATGATGCAGAAACCGATATCCCTTCTTCTGAAGGACAACACAGTTCTAGAAGGGATTCTGGAAAGCTACGACGACTACATGAATATAGTGATATCAAACACAGAAGAAATAAC
Organism: Thermoplasmata archaeon; assembly: GCA_021827945.1. GTDB lineage: Archaea > Thermoplasmatota > Thermoplasmata > Thermoplasmatales. Next base: position 13,879 of record JAKATW010000060.1, on the reverse strand, counting down.
GGAAACTAACAAGCGAAAACTGGGGACGGTTATCCTCAGGGGAAGCAACGTAGTAAGAATTTCTCAAAAATAGAGCTGCCTAAGATGAGACAGAGGATTACTAAAATTGATATGGGAAGGCAGGGCTATAGAACTATTTTATCCAAGAAGAAATTCCATACCGAAGAATGTCAATGCTCGTGTTAGGAATTGAAAGCACTGCTCACACTGCCTCAGTTGGACTCGTTGAGGATGGAGAGATAAGAGGCTTCAAGTCAGATTCATATAAACCAATCAAGGGAGGGATCAACCCCAGGGATGCAGCGGATCACCACAGAGCAGTCCTTCCAAAACTGCTCACCGCTCTGCTAAATGAGTTTAAAACAAAAGTCACAGATCTCGATAAGATTGCGGTAAGCATTGGACCTGGTCTAGGTCCATCTCTAAAGACGGGTGTAGAGCTGGCCCGATATCTTTCTATAAGGTACTCAAAGGTTCTCGTGCCGGTAAATCACGGGGTGGGACATCTAGAAATAGCAAGGAGCTTGTCTGGATTTGAAAACCCTCTTTTTCTCTATGTATCGGGGGGGAATACGCAACTCATCACTATTGGTGATTACAGGTATTCGGTACTTGGAGAGACCCTTGACGTGGGAATTGGAAACTTTCTGGATAAAGTCGCAAGGGACCTAGGTATACCTTTCCCTGGCGCTCCCGTACTCGAGAAACTAGCAAAAAACGGCGACAAGGTCTTTGACTGTCCCTATACCGTCAGGGGAATGGACGTTTCATACTCCGGACTCTACACCTACCTGAAGAAAAGGATCAAGACTGAAAGGAAAGAGGACATAGCTTTCAACGCACAGGAATATTCATTTACTGCATTAGCCGAAATAGTTGAAAGAGGTATGGCGCACTTTGGTCTAGAAGAGTTCAGCATTACTGGAGGCGTTGCAAGAAACAGGAGACTGAGGGAGCTCCTGGCCGGAATGGCAAAAATGCGTGGATACCGTTACTACTTTCCGGATGATGAATATCTTTCGGATAATGGCGCAATGATTGCGCTGGCCGGTTACAGGAGTGATTTGATCGCTGGCGAAAGCGTCAAACTGGAGCAGGCAGATAGAGTCGATTCCAGGGAGAGTAAATGGATTGGCAAAAGGAAACTGAAACCGAGAGCAATGGTAGGGGGAGAGAGTGTCATAGAAACCTCAAAGTTTGAAGGGATTGAGTGCATATTGAAGAGAAGGAAAGGAGGAGAGTACCGCAATCCTCAGATAAATTTCAATATAAACAACGCGAGAATTAAACGTGAAATCAAGATACTTCATGCGTTGAAATCTATAGGAGTGGAGTCACCCGATGTACTTTTTGTCAATATGAAAGATTCAACCTTGTTGATGACGGTGGAAGAAGGCAAAGTGCTCAATCAACTCACATCAAGTGATAATTTTGATTCCGTCCTGAGACGAGTCGGAAGCACCATCTCACTGATTCACAGAAATGGAATCAGCCATGGAGATCTCAACGCAGGTAATGTCATCGTAGGGGAACGAATAATAGTCATAGATCCATCCATGGGAGAACTCGATGCAGAAATTGAAGACCTAGGTGTTGACATCCACCTAATGAAGGAGTCTTTGAACGCACTGGGCAAGGGCAGTTCATTCAGTTGGTTTGTGAAAGGTTACAAGGACTATCCAAAGCACAGGGATGTGCTGGACAAAGTGAAAGAGATTGAAAACAGGAGGAGGTACACTTGAAGGTTGTCACATCTAACTTGGGAAAGTACGCAGAATATAAGGAAATTCTAGAGAGAGCTGGAATAAGACTGGAATTGATTCACATGAGTTATCCAGAGGAACAGCTAGAGTCTATAGAAGAAGTCGCGGAACATTCGGCCTACTATCTCAAGGGTGTGGTCGAAACTGATTTTTTTATTGATGATTCAGGTCTCTTTATCGACTCGCTCGGGGGGTTTCCGGGAGTTTATTCCTCTTACGTAAACAAAACAATCGGCAACAGTGGAATAATCGATCTCATGAAGGGAAAGAGGGATAGGAGGGCGGAGTTCAGGACGTGTATTGCATATTACGATGTCACCCTGCACCTCTTCACTGGGAAGACGAGGGGCAGTATATCGGAAGAGAGTAAAGGAAAGAACGGATTTGGGTTCGACCCAATTTTTGTCCCTGATGGTCTCACAGCAACTTATGCAGAAATGACGTTGGAAGAGAAGGATTCGATATCCCACAGATCAAAGGCAACAGTCGCATTCCTTGAATTCCTTAAGAAAAAGGCAATATAGACCTTTAAAATTCCAGAGGGATGGTCCGCGGCAAGTATAAGGAATTCAAAATACCGATTTCACTCGTTGTAATGGCAATAACACTTTTCTTGTTTGTACTGGCGGTGATTGATTTCTTCAGCCTCAGCACATTACCTATTAATTTCCAATCTTTTATTACTGATCTCGGTGGATGGATATACTACATTTTTGTCCTTTCCCTTGTGGGTCTCCTATATTCTATATACCTCTTTGCTTCCACGGTGGTTCAGAGGAGAAAATTTGAGGAACTAATTTATACTGACAGCAAGGCAACTTTCGTCAAGAGCACGAAGGATCTCGATCTAATATCGAAGAAGCTTGGTCCCTCATTCAGGAAAAGGTACGAGAATAAGAAGGAACAGCTCAGAGTCAGGTGAATCCCTGCTCAGTCAAGTGAAGAGCAGGCTACGATTCAACTTTCCAATATTTTCTTGACAAATTCCGGTAAAGCAAAACATGATTGGTATATTTCACTGTTCACGTACCTCCCCTTGAACTTTCCACGAATTTCAATGGGGGAGTTTGAAGCCATTATATAGGACCACATCCCTGAGGGGTACGTTGGGACGAATGACAGGTAGGGCCTGATGTTACTGAAGTGCCCCTTGAGTCCCCTGTGAGCCTTTTTTATGAAATCCGGGTTCATGAAGGGGGAGCCGCTCTGGGTTGCGATGATTCCATTACCTTTCAAGAGTTTCTGCGCTTTCATATAAAATACGTCTGAAAATAATGAAGCTGCAAATCCAATGGGGTCGGTGGAATCTACTAGAATAATATCGTAGCTTTTATCAGTGTCAACAAACTCAAATGCGTCCATATTGTGAACTTTCAGTCGACTGTCTTCGAAAGATACTGCTATCTTTGGCAGGTATGCCTTGGAAGCTGCTATGACATCTTCATCTATTTCTACTAAGTCGACTGATTCAACAGGATATCTGAGCACCTCTCTGGCTACTCCACCATCTCCTCCACCAATTATCAAGACATTCCTGGGATTGGGATGGGAAACCATTGCCGGATGCGTAAGCATCTCCTGATACATGTATTCGTCCTTTTCAGTAATCATGAAGCATCCGTCCAGAACCATCACCCTACCGAAGAATTCAGTATCAAATATGTCGATCTTCTGATATTTGGATTCCTTTGAAAACAAGTGTGATTTCACTCTAACTCCAAATTTGACATCCTCATTTTGCAGTTCGGAGAACCAGAAGTCAACTTTCATGCATCGCTATGAGAAAGCATAAAATAACCTTTGTGAGTCTGTTTGCGAGATTTTAGACTGAATAAGATTAATGTTGATTAACTGACAATCTTTATGAATCAAAATGCGATACCGTTGCGCATTATAGGTGAAACGATGATGCAACAACCTAAGAGTGAAAAAAAACCAGAAGAACTCGACCCATTTAAAATTGCACAAAAACAACTGGACGAAGCTGCAGCGATTATGAAACTGGACCCACAGGCTCACGCGATTTTGAGAGAGCCAATGAGCATGGTACAGGTTCAGATACCCGTGAAGATGGACAACGGAACTACTAAGGTCTTCACTGGATTCAGAGTTCACTACAACTTTGCAAGAGGACCGACAAAGGGAGGAATTAGATTCCACCCACAGGAGAGCCTCTCTACCGTAAAGGCACTGGCTGCGTGGATGACGTGGAAAACTTCGCTGGCAGACATTCCTTACGGAGGAGCAAAGGGAGGAATAATCTGCGACCCCAAGGCACTTAGTACAGCAGAGCTGGAGAGACTGTCGAGAGGATATGTCAGAGCGATAGGTGAATATATAGGCCCTGACATCGATATTCCTGCACCTGATGTCTATACGACCCCTCAGATAATGGCATGGATGATGGATGAGTACTCCGTAATGGAGGGCTATAACGTTCCAGGGGTTATAACGGGCAAGCCGCTTGAGATTGGCGGATCGCTGGGAAGGGGAGACGCAACCGCAAGAGGAGGAATGTTCATCTTAAGAGAGGCTGCAAAACACCTCCACATCGACCTAGGGAAAGCATCCGTCGCTATCCAGGGATTCGGAAATGCTGGAGAATTCGCTCACAAGCTGATAACGGAGATGTTCCACTCCAAAGTGGTAGCAGTATCTGACAGCAAGGGAGGAATATATAACGCAGATGGACTTGACTTTGATGCAGTTAAAGCGCACAAGCTAAAGACTGGCAGCGTAATTGGATTCAAGGGAGCAAAGGAAATTTCAAACGCAGAGCTTCTGGAATTGAAGGTCGACGTCCTAGTTCCATCTGCACTAGAGAACCAGATCACCTCAAAGAATGCCGCAAATGTCAAGGCAAAGATTGTCCTTGAACTTGCAAACGGACCAACCACTCCAGATGCGGATGAAATACTTGCCAAGAACAAGGTATTCGATATTCCTGACTTCCTCGCAAACTCCGGTGGAGTTATCGTTTCCTACTTCGAATGGGTACAGAATATAAACGGATTCTACTGGGACATCGACGAAGTCTACAGCAAACTGGACAGGAAAGTATCCAAGAGCTTCTGGGAGACTGCTGAAACCATGGCAAAGTTCAACACAAACCCCAGAATGGCTGCATATATCCTGGCAGTTGACAGAATCGCAAAAGCGATGAAAGTCCGCGGCTGGTACTAGATAATCAACCCAAATTTATTCCTTTTATTTTTTTATTCATCTTTTCATCCTTTGCCTGTAGCGGTTCTGACGCTCTCCACGTGAATACCGGAGAAAACGGATCCATCCCTAATGTTGTCTGCAATCAAATATCAGAATTGTGCTACAATCCGGGATTCTCCGGGCGTTACTGATCTAGGTCTTTTGACATGACAAGATTTGTCACCTTGTATCCAGATTTGCTGTAAAGGCCGATGGCAACTTCATTGTGACCAAAGACGTGGAGGGATACCCTCTTTTGTCCCAATTCTTTGAGTATTTTATCCAGCGCCTTTAAGGCGTCTTTGCCATATCCCTTACCTCTTTCCCTTTCGTATACCATGAAGTCCCATATCCACGCGCCTGCTATCTCATCCTCTGGTTCTCTTATGCCCACCCAGATCATTCCTACTTTCTCATTCGTTGCCTTGTCGTGAATTGTGAAAAGATGCTGTCCTCTCGTCCTTGTCCCTTCCGGGAGTAGTGTTTCAAACTCTTTCCTTGACCTCTCCTTGGCATCGCTCTGATTCCAGTTTCCCGACTTAATCTTCTCATTGGCGTAATTTTCTATTGCCCCACTGAGATACTCCTTGAAATCGTTGTCGTCCATTGGAACTAATTCTATCATTGACTTTCAACATTCAATGCCATTTATCTCTTTTGTAGGGAATTCATTTTTTCAATTTTTTCAATTATTACTGGGCTCTATAAAGTTAAAATATGCTTAGACCTATTTTTAGCCATGTTCAGAGCCAGTACAAGGCATTCATACCTTATGGAAATGGAAGAGTTCAATTCAATCCTCTTAGAAGACTTCGTTAATAGTTACGGGAAAACATTACTGCTTCTAGGAGATGGGGTGTTCGTTGATGCCTATTATCTGAAGAGGAAACTGGGAGATCAGCTCTATGTACAGAGAATCCTAAACATGTATCAGTTTCAGAGGACCATAGTTGAAGACTTCTACTATGACGATTTCGCAATTTTTATTGTGGTCAGGCTCTCGGAACTGAAAGACTGGAAGGAGGATGTATTACTGAACATATCGAACGCCTTGGAAGGGATATCAAGACGGACTGAAAAACCCAACATATTATACCTGATTGGAGACGAAGAGTTCAGACCACCATGGTTGGACAACGTATTCCACAGGAAGATACTAGAGGTAGTCAAGAAATGGGAAGAAACACCCCTAGCCTTAGAATGGAAATAGAGAGTATTATAAAGGAGATAAGAAAAGCAGAAAGATTGATGAGCAGTGGGGACAGGGAGATAGTTGAAGATTTCATTAAAAAGACTAAGCTCCATATCCCAGAAGGTTCAATAACGAGCCTGGACCCTTATTTCACGTTTCTGCTCTTTGTAATTCTAGAGATAAGAAATGAAATCAAATGATTGTTGATGCCTGGGCAGGTAGCTCTATATTCACTATCGATGAAGATAAAAAGATAACAAAGTGGAACTACGATCACACAATGTATGTAGCTGGAGATCGTTTAGAGAGGATTACCGACGAGATAGACCTTGTCCCATGGATAAAGTGGAAACTGGAAGAGCAGAGAGATATTTACTCTAGTAAAAAGGTCGTGAACATAAGCCTCCCCCCAAACAAGGTAAGTGAAGTTATCATGGCTATTGAGAAGATAGGAAATTTCAGAGATTACAAGATCTATAACGCTGATATAAACATCGTTCAGTCGTTCATGGTGAAGAACAATCTTCATTTCTTCGATGATGAAAATGACATGGATTTCGAGATACCAAAGCTCAACATACTGGAGGTAAAATTCATAGATGAATTAGAAGAGATTGAAATAGATGGCCAACTATTCACAAACCTTCCCTCCTCTCTCGATTACTTCTTTTCGAGCATGAAGGAGGCAAATCTAATAATCTCGGAAGGAGGTGATAAGTATTTCCCAGAATTCTTTACCGCTGCCAGGAGACGGGGGTATTCAGCCCGGACGTCCAGAAGCAGAGAAAGAGTATTTACTTCGTATGGGAGAATCAGTCATAGGACGAGCGGTTTCATAATTTATGGGATACCACACATAGACAGAGATACCTCATTTATATTCAGCGAGGGGGGACTAGAAGGTCTGGTAACCATATCCAAGATCACATCCTTGCCACTTTTTACCTCTGCAAGAATCACTCCAGGAACTGCAGTATCTTCCTACGAAGTGAGGAAGTCTCTCGAAAGGGGAATAATGATTCCACTGTACAAGGACGACCGGGAGATGATCAAGGATCTGGATACATTTATAAGTGCAGATAGAGGGGGACTGTACCTTCAGCCAATACCAGGGGTCTATGAGAGTGTTTATGAAATAGATTTCAGTTCGATGTATCCCTCCATAATAGTAAATTACAATCTCTCTCCAGAGACAATTAACGTAAACTGTAAAAGCGCCATGAAAATAGACGACCTCGGATATGAAATCTGCATGGACAAGAGGGGAATCCTCTCGGAATTTCTGTCCGATCTGCTAGACCTCCGTCTCTACTATAAGAGTAAGAAAAACTCTGACGAAAGGTACAGAAGAAGGGATGCCGTCCTTAAGTGGCTCCTGTTGACGTCGTTTGGTTATACGGGCTACAAGAACGCAAAATTCGGCAGGATTGAGGTTCATGAATCAATAACAAGCCTCGGAAGAAAGATACTAACAGATAGCGTGAACATAGCCAAGGATGAAGGTTTTAAAGTCATACATGGAATTGTGGATTCTCTCTGGCTGCAAGGAAGCGGTGATATCCACAATGTTATGAGAAGAATAGATGAGATGAGCAAACTCAAGATCGCGCTTGAGGGTTTCTACAAGTGGATAGTTTTTCTTCCTGCAAGGGATGGCAGTGGAGCTCTCAACAGATACTTTGGTCTAATGGATAGTGGACAGGTTAAGGTAAGGGGAATAGAGCTGAGAAGAACTGATTTCCCAAACATCTGTAAGGAAATGCAGGAGGATATCCTTAGGATCTATTCCAAGGTCTCTAGGATGGAAGACTTTAACAGATACTACGATGAAGTAGCTGGGATTTATGACTCTTACAAGAGCAAGATAATCAACGGAAAACTCGAGGATTCAGATCTGAAGATATCTATAGTCGCTACACGGAGACCTGAATTCTATAGAGTCAATGGGATCAGGAAAAAAACCGTTGAAAAAGCGAATAATATAGGACCGGGAGACAAAGTTTCAATGTTCGTAATCGATGAGAGAAGGGGCATTGTTGACATCAAGCATCTTGAGAATAGGTACGACAAGAATTATTATCTCAGAAAGTTAGAAATGTCCTGGGAAAGTATATCCTACCCATTCAAGAATCAACCTCTAATATACCAGAAGAGCATCGAGGAATATGATACAGATTGAGAGTCTGTCGGTAGATGGAGAAGTGTACACCGGGGTAAAAATAGAAACGAAACCTGCGCCAATAGTCATAATAAATGGTAAGAAGGGGTTCCTTATGTGCGGATATCTGAATATGGAGGCCGCAGACAAAACGGAAGCAATCGCGGTTTCCATATCTGGTGTGAACTCATTTGATGACCTGCTCAACAAGGTAGTTTTGAAGATCAGCACTAAAGCAAGAGAATCAGGAGTGAGAGAAGGAATGAAGGGTAGGGAAGCCCTAAAATACCTCTAAATCCTTTTTAATTTCTCTGAAACAAAGTAATGTGAAATGACAATATAGTAAGCGCAGGTTGATAAAAAAAGGAAACCTCCCAGATCAAAAAATAACCCTCCCATTACGAGTTAAGAGATCTGGATGGGAGATATTCATACAACTCTTCTCCTCATTCAAATTACAGTCCAGTTATCATCCACTTCTCTATAAAAAGTAGTGAACGGCAAATCATTGTTAAGGCATAAGTTCTCTGACACTGAAATACCAAACGAACAGTGTGTTCAGGGAGGGATAACGTTACTTATGACTCTAAGCGGGTTATCCCATAACACCTGCTTAGAGTGCGAACCGAGCATGTTTGATAACTCTTCAATCTTCGAGACATTCTCAAATCCCTTAGGGGTCTCATCAATCCCCAGGAAGTCACTGCCTAATGCGACGTGACTCCATCCAAAATTCTCCCCCACGTATTCCATATGCTTTAACAGGTCAGAAATAGATGGATCGTTGCTCAGCGTGGTTCTGATTGAAGTTATGCCTACGACTCCACCAGTTTTGACGATTGCTTCTATGCTTTCATCGTCTAAGTTTCTTACATGATCGTGCACACTCTTGATGTTACCGTGAGATGAGACAACTGGCTTCTTGGACACAGCACATGCATCCAGAATTGTGTTCCTGCTTGCATGGGCAAGATCAACTATCACCCCTTGATCATTAGCTATCCTGATCAGTTCCTCTCCGAACCCAGTCAGACCATAGTCTTTTTTCGACATTGCTGCCGCAGCAAATTTAGTATCGTAATTCCACGTCAGACCGATGCACCTCAAACCCAAATCTCGTAACAGGTAGAGGTCATATGGATCTCTTAAGCAATCAGTTCCCTCCAGACTCAATAGAATCTTTATGCCGGTTTTCCTGATGTCTACCTTATCGTGTACTATAGAAACGAGACCTTTCCTCTCTATATGCTTGTAAAATTTCAACTGCTCCATTAGATCTTCCCACAATGCAACAGTTGCTCTTGATTTACTTTTATACTGTTTGGATAACTCTTCGGCTCTATCATTGACCACTGAAATATGTGGGAAGTTCACACCAAATATCACTGCATCATCAAATTTGCTGATTGCGTCCAAGTTGGACTGTTCTGTTGCTGAAACTATATCTGCCCTCTGAGAGGTAATTCCCATGTCTTGGTGTAAATCTATAAATCTCACAGTTCTTGAGTGAACTGGTCGTATTTAATATTTTCAAGGTACGCTGCAAATTCTATTGCACCAGTAAACTTATGCAGAGTTCTTGCATATCTTACTTATAAAGCTCATAGACCCTGAGATAAGAGCCCTTCTTCTTATTCCTTATCTCATCTTCGTCAGATTCAATAGTCGCTGAGCCCACTTCCTTACCCGACAGATCTTCAATTATGCACGTAGATCCTTTCCGTAGAGTCCCTATTACATCCTTTACCCCGGCCGAATAAAGATTAGCTCCATTTCTGATACCGTCATATGCACCCTGGTCTATTACAACTCTCGGGAAATCCTTGTATTTCATAATATTAAGGGTGGGAAGCCATCTGTCCTGATATTTTACGAGTATCGGAATGCTCCCGTCATAGATGATGACATGGTCATTTTCCTCTATCTCTAACGTTCTTGATTCAATTATTATTCCGAAGGCATCAAGGAGCTGTTTGTATTCCTTCGTCTCTCTCTTAGAAAGAAAGTGCCGCTTCACTGGCATAGAATCGTTGCTATATCTATAAATTTTATGCAACCTTCCAAGTCAAATATAACTTTGTTTTTAGCAGGGCTCGAGTAGAGCAGACTTATCTAGAAAGCAATCTTGCCGTTTAGTTCAATTGCCTCTCTCTTCTCACCCACACCTATTAGCACTATGGGTACTCTCAGTTCGTCCTGTATGAAATCGACATAGTACTGTAATTTACTGGAATCCTCTGCCCATGGCTTGAAACTTTCATAATTGATCTTGTCAACTGTTCTCGTCGGATCAAATTCGTCAATCTCGGAACCATTTGATTCGTAAGATACCGCGACTCTTACACTATTAAGTTTACCTAAGACATCTACTTTTGTCAATGCAATGTAGTCTAGAGAGTTTAACTTTGCTGCTCGCCGTAGGATCGGAAGATCTAGATAACCCACTCTTCTGGGCCTCCCAGTAGTCGAACCAAACTCGTTCCCAAGTTTACGTAATTCATCTGCTTCCGGACCAAACATTTCTGTCGGGAAAACTCCCTCCCCAACTCTGGTCGTGTAAGCTTTGGCCACTCCAAGGAACTTCTTGAAGTACTTCGGCGAGAGCCCAGTTCCAACGGTTACCCCAGCTGTAGTGGTGTACGAAGAGGTCACAAATGGATAAGTTCCTGATTCTACATCTATGAATGTACCTTGCGCCGTTTCGAACATTGCCTTTTTCCCGTCCTCCAGCTCATTTTCAAGATACGATCTGGTATCCGTAAGGTAGCGATTGATCTTTGAATAATCTTTCATCAGATCATCTACATATGTACCATCAAACGGAATCTGGTACACCTTACTCAGAAGTGCAAGGTTCTCCTCTAATTTGTCCCTGTCTCTAAAATCAACTAGCCTTATTCCATACCTTCCGAACTTTGATTCATAAGCGGGTCCAATTCCCTTTAGGGTAGTTCCGATATGGCTTGTACCTCTTAATTTTTCGAGATAACTGTCTCGCTGAAAATGAAGCCCAGTTACGACGTGCGCAATCTCTGAAATTTTTAGGTCAAAATTATTTCTGAATTTCTTAAGGAATTCTATTTCTTCAACAAGTTTCTTCAAATTTACTACTACGCCATTTGAGATGACAACAGTCCTTGCACCAAGAAATCCCGCGGGGACGAGGTGATACTTTATTGTTTTATCTCCGACAACGACCGTATGACCGGCATTTTCTCCCCCATTAAACCTGACATTTATATCAAAATCCTTGGAAAGATAATCTATTATCTTCCCTTTACCCTCGTCACCAAACTGGCAACCGACTAAAGTCAAGGTTTCCATTTGAACCTGTTTACCCATAAGTTTGTTCAGTTAATAACTTTTCATCTAAGCCTTGAAGAAGGGGGAATGGGGTGTAAATGCTGTTCTGCTAAAAACATTACGAGTAAAGGGACGAATTGCTTTGCCTATCTACAGAATGCAGACCATTTAGATTGAATATTCTTATACTCCCGAATGCCTTCATGCCTCAATGACTCTCATCGGCAAGCTCCGAGGACTTGGAGTAGCACTAAGGTATCTTCCAAGGGCAAGGTATCTGAGAAATTATCAGAAGACACTTGAAAAGACAGGAAAACCCCCAAACAGACTGAGGAGTCTAAAGGAGGCGACCAAACTAAGGGATACAATGATCAAATCTGGTCCGCTATTCATAAAAATGGGTCAGCTTCTCTCTTCAAGAAGAGATGTCATCCCTGAAGAGTACGTTGAAGCCCTTACTGACCTTCAGGACTCAGTCCCCATGCCTCCATTTGCCCCAGTGAAAGAACTCCTGGAGACCGAAATTGGAAAAATTAGTGAGAAATTTGAATATTTTGATGAATCTGGACTTTCTGGCGCTAGCCTTGGCCTAGTATATAGAGCCCGTTACAGGGGAAACGATGTTGCGGTTAAGGTGAACAGGCCGAATATAAGGGAGACAATCAGAAGGGATAGAGACAAGATCTATGCCTTTATTTCACTACTGGAGCGCTATACAGGGAAGACATTTTCCCTATCAACTTTTGCAGACCAGTTCCTCTCGAGTCTTGAACTAGAACTAGATTATAAACGAGAAGCTGAGTCTATCGAGATCATCCGTGAAAAGATAGGAGATTTAGATTTGGATATGCAGGTGATCGTCCCGAAGGTCTACAGTGAGGTTTCTACGTCAAGAGTACTGGTTATGCAATATATAGATTTCATAAAGATAACTGACCTGGAGGAGCTCAAACGCAATAATGCCGATCTGAAAAAAATTGCCAAGATTATAGACGAACTGTTTCTTAGACTAGCACTGAGAGAGGGACGATTCCACGCTGATCCCCATCCAGGTAACCTTGGATGGAATCTGAATAACAAATTGGTGTTACTTGATTATGGAATGACCTCTGAACTCCCAGACAAAATGAGAGACAAGCTCCTTATGGGCTATTACTATCTTTCTGCACTGGATGCCAGACACCTTCTGAACGTACTCGTTGACATCGATCTGATAGACCCTCTTGCGGATAGGAACTTCATGGAACAGGTCCTAGACACGATCTTCAAGGAACTTGAGGGACAGGAAATCAGCAAAATGGAGTATGAGGAGTTAGTGCATAAGGCAAATTCAATCCTGTTTAGATTCCCTTTCAGACTTCCTTATAATCTTGCACTGTTTGCCAGAATGTCCGTCATCTTGGACGGAGTATGCAAAACACTAGACAAGGATTTCAATTTCATTCTTGTTGTTGCTGACATAATGAAAGATGAAAGAGCAGCTTACAAGATTCTCAAGAGAAGAATCTTTGAGCTACCCAAAAAGATACAGAAGATCGTAAACGACTACCTGATCATACCTGAGCTCATCAAGAATATTAATAGACCTCAACCTAAGAAGAATACAAATTACTCTTCTGCAATAATTGCATCGGGGCTCCTGGTCTCGGGAGCAGTGGTCCTGACTAACACAATCTACGGGTTGGTCTTTCTTGCTGCTGGAGCAGTATTCATAGCGCTTTCGTTCAGGCGTTAGTTTATAGGAACGGTCTTCACTTCCTTCCTCTTGACCGTTATTTTAAGAACCCCACTTTCCAGCGAAGCTTTGATAGAGTCAGATTCAAACTCACTGCTGATCCTGATGAACTTTGAAAATTCATCGACTCGCTCCTCATAAATGACCTTTCCTTCGACCTTCTTTTCTCTGCTTCCAGAGACCTTAAGACCGGACTTTGTGCTCAGGATTTTGACATCCTCCTTTCTGAAACCAGGGAGGTCTAGATAGATGTGTATTTCATCTCCGTCCTCCGAAATATCAATGGGAGGATAGAAGACTTCTGAGATTGTCTTGATTCTCTGGCCAGCTTTCTTAACGACCCCTTCTATCCCTATTTGCATGCTTGAAGAGAGTTGCTGAAAATATAAGTCTTTTGTATCGAATCACTTAAATAATTAAAGGAGGAGCTTCATTATTTCCTTCTCTCTGGATTCAATCCATTCCAAGCTCTGGGAACTGAGATAAATTCTGATTGCAGGCTCCGTTCCAGACTTTCTGATGAG
>JAKATW010000125.1 GCA_021827945.1 Thermoplasmata archaeon | reverse complement strand
TCTCTCAATCATGCACTGCTGATATTAATGGTGCTAACTACAACTGATGCCCTGTTTGCCATTGCTGCATCCATTGCCATGGCCGGTGGACTTATCGGTACAGGTATGGCACAGAGCGGAATTGGTGCTTCGGGTATGGGAGTAATAGCAGAAAAGCCTGAAAAATTCGGGCAAGTTCTGTTCTTCTTCGTTATACCGGAGACAAACTGGATAATCGGATTTGTGCTGGGACTGATCCTACTCCTTCATATTCTGTGAGTTTATGCCTTTAGAAGAAATTCTAGAAAGAATTCTGAAGGACACAGAGAAGGAAGAGCAGTCCATCATTAACCAAAACCAACAAGAAGCCAGCGCAATCCTGGAAGATGCCAGGAATAGATCACAGTCTATCAAGACCGATTACGAGGGCAGAGCGAAGGAAGATGCTGACAGAGAAAAAAAGCAGAGAATTTCTTCTGCCACCCTTGAGGGCAGATCGTACCTGGAACAGCAGAGGGAAAGTATAGAGGACAGTTATCTGGATGCACTCAAAACGAGGTTAATCGAAATCAGGAAAACAGATCAATACCTAGGTTACATTCAGCGGGAAATTGAAATGGCGAAGAAAGTCCTTGGAAAAGATTCAATTCTGTACGCGGACCAGGGGGATGCTGAACGGTTGAAGAGACAGGGCTACAACTCGGTTTTAATCTCTGACAGAATAGATCCGCTGGGTGGCGCTATAGTGACTTCCGCCGACGGAAAGATGATCATTGCCCTGACTCTTTCAGAAACTCTAAGGAAGAAGAACGACGCGATCAGAAAGATCGTGAGAGATTACATCAAGGAGTGAACTCTTGCAGAATTCTTTCGGTCTTCCCTATGGAACCCTTAAGGTCCTCAAAACTCAATTTCTGCAGAGGAGGGACTTTGAAGAGATGTTCAGATTTTCCAATCCGGAAGAATTCATAGGTTACATGAATGGGCACGGATACAACGAGGACATTTCACAATCTTCCGAATACAAGAGACTGGATCTCGCGGAATCTGCAAACAACCTTCATCTGGCAAAGACCAACAGGAAGGCCCTGTCCGTTACTCCGCAAAACGGGAAGGATCTGATAGTATCTTTTCTCACGAAGTGGGACATCCAGAACATCAAGACCATCCTCGTATCCAAGAATCTAAATCTAAAAATAGAGGAGAGTGCGCTGAACCTGATCACTGAGACCAATACTGCAGTTGGAATATTTGCGGGACTGCTGGACAGGAACGATTACCACAATCTTATACAGATGGATAATGTCGAAGACATCATCTCTTACACGCTTAAGTTCGGGTACGGAAAGGCCCTCCTTGCATACCTGGACGAGTACCGCAAAACGAGTGACATATCGACTCTCCTCCTCTCCCTCGATCTCTATTATTTTGAACTGATGAGGGAGAAGTTCAGGTTCTATTCTGGAAGTGAGGGGCCGATCTACAGGTTCATAAAGAAGACAATAGACCTGAAGAACATTATGACAATACTCAAGTTCGTGCAGTTCAAGACGAACCACAACGTATCCAACTACCTCCTCTCTGGGGGGAGCATTTCTAGTCAACTTCTCGACGAGCTCTCCAAGAGCAACGACATCGAAGAGTTCTACCAGAAACTCAAGGGGTACGCTGACGTTTCTAAGGGGTTCGATTTCTATAAGAGAAGGGGTTCACTCGTCGGAATAGAGGGAGAACTGAACAGAATCATCTACTGGGAATTCATCAACATCCTTGAAATGAGTGCCCTGTCGCTGAACAACGTGATTTCTTTCCTGCTGAGGGCAGAGGCAGAATGGAAAGATCTCAGGAATCTTACCTTCAGCAGATACTATGGCATAGATGATGAAACGATAAAAATGACGACGATAAATTTAGGGTGAAAAAGGATGGTTGGAGAAGAGAGATTTGGGAGGATTGCATTCATTGGGGAAAGAGAACTTGCAATCGGTTTCAAGCTCGTTGGTGTCGAAGACACGTTCATAGTGGATAGAGATACTTACGGTGACAAGCTCAGGGAGCTGTATCATTCGGGAAGGTTCGGACTCATACTTTCTACGAACAGCTTTACGGGAATGCTCGACAAGAAATTCCTGAACACGCTATACAGCAGCGTTTCACCTCTTGTAGTTTTCATTCCCGTAACTAAGGGAGCGGATGAAGAGGGAATTTCTGATTTGGCTAGAAGGATATTGGGAATAAACATGGACCTCGGAGGGATGTAAATGGGGAAGATATTGAGAATTGCTGGACCAGTAGTGATTGCTGAAGAGATTGAGAATGCGAAAATGTATGACGTCGTCAGGGTAGGAGAATTGGGCCTGCTCGGGGAGATAATTGGCATGGAAGGGGGCAAGGCGACGATACAGGTTTACGAAGACACCAGTGGAATCCGACCGGGAGAGAAGGTCGAATCCACGGGTAAACCCCTGTCTGTAGTGCTGGCCCCAGGGTTGCTATCATCGATCTATGATGGAGTTCAGAGGCCTCTGGACGTGATAAGGGCACAGGGTGGCGATTTCATCCAGAGAGGGATCTATCCTGCACCTGTGGACATGAAAAAGAAATGGAAATTCACCCCATCCGTCAAGAGGGGAGATAAGGTATCGCCTGGTGACATAGTTGGGATAGTGAAAGAAACGTCCCTGATAGATCACAGGATAATGGTTCCTGAGGGAATGGAAGGAAGTATTGATAAGATTGAAGAGGGAGAGTTTACACCATTGCAGACCATAGGTACCGTCGTGACGAGATCCGGGATCAAGGAGATTCCACTTGGTCAGGAGTGGCCAGTCCGACAGCCCAGGCCCGTCAAGAGCAAACTCCCACCGGAAATTCCCCTTGTGACCGGTCAGAGAGTAATAGATTCTTTCTTCCCAGTTGCAAAGGGTGGTACAGTCGCAGTTCCAGGACCCTTCGGGAGCGGCAAGACGGTGGTTCAGCATCAGCTTGCGAAATGGGCCGATTCTGAAGTGGTGGTCTATATAGGATGTGGAGAACGCGGAAATGAAATGACCGAGATCCTCACGACTTTCCCAGAACTTGTCGATCCAAAGACCGGAAAACCCATCATGGAGAGAACTGTTTTGATAGCAAACACTTCCAACATGCCGGTTGCAGCAAGGGAAGCAAGCATATACACCGGGGTCACTATCGGGGAATATTTCAGGGATATGGGATACAACGTGGCCATCATGGCAGATAGCACCTCTAGGTGGGCAGAGGCGCTGAGGGAAATTTCTGGCAGACTCGAAGAAATGCCCGGGGAGGAGGGCTACCCCGCATACCTCGGGAGAAGGATCGCCGAATTCTATGAGCGAGCCGGAAATTCAGTAGTTTTATCGAGCGATAATAGAAATGGTTCTGTAACCATAATTGGGGCAGTTTCTCCTCCGGGAGGAGACACGTCAGAACCTGTTTCTCAGAATACTCTGAGGGTGACAAGGGTATTCTGGGCCCTCGATGCATCACTTGCCCAAAGAAGGCATTTCCCCTCAGTGAACTGGTTGAACAGTTATTCGCTGTATGCCCAGGAACTGAGCAAGTGGTTCAACAAGAATGTGTCAGAGGATTGGTACTCATCTTATCAAAAAAGTATGACCATTCTCGAGAAAGAAGCGGAGTTGCAGGAAGTGGCACAACTGGTAGGATACGATGCACTTCCAGAGAATGAAAAGGAAGTGCTGGACATAGCGAAATCCCTCAGGGAAGATTTCCTCCAGCAGAGTGCATTTGATGAGGTTGATACATACTGTTCTCTGAAGAAACAATACCTGATGCTCAAATCTATACTAGCCACGGACGAAATCGAGAAATACGCCGTATCAAAGGGCGTCACGGTGTCAGAGCTAGATACGCTTCCTTTCAAGGAGAAGTTATCTAGATTCAAGGAAGTCAAAGAAAGTGATATAGACAAATATTATGGAGATCTGATTAAGGATATGGAAACAGAAGCAAGAGGGAGAGCTGATAAACAATGACTGCAGATATAAGATATAAGACCGTTTCAAGAATAGCCGGACCGCTTTTGTTCGTAGAAAAGGTCGATAACATAGGCTACAACGAAATGGTTGAGATCACTCTTGGCAATGGAGAGGTAAGGGCCGGCCAAGTACTTGATACCAGAAAGGGAATTGCGGTAGTACAGATATTTGGACCAACCACCGGACTGGATACGGGCAACACGTCCGTCCGCTTTAGGGGAGACATCGCAAGGATTCCTGTTTCGGACGAAATGATAGGAAGAGTGTTCAACGGACTTGGAGAACCACTGGACGGAATGAGTTCCATCATCTCGAATGAAAAGGTGGAGATAGTGGGAAATGCAATCAACCCTTACTCTAGAGAAGAACCTTCCGAGTTCATACAGACAGGTATCTCGACTATCGATGGAATGAACACTCTAGTAA
>JAKATW010000044.1 GCA_021827945.1 Thermoplasmata archaeon | reverse complement strand
GTTCATAATACTCGACGAGATCGACTCGGGATTGGATATAGATGCGCTCAGAGTTGTTTCAAAAGCGATAGCAAAGGCGAAAGAAAACGGAGCGGGGATTATCATTATAACGCACTATCAGAGAATTCTGGATTACATAAAACCAGATTTTGTGCACGTCCTGATTAACGGGAGGATTGCAGAGAGCGGAAACGGCGATCTGGCTAAGCTCATAGAAGAGCGGGGTTACGAATATTACAAGGGAAGTGAAGCAGATGCAAAGATTGAATGAAAGCGATATTGAGGAAGTGAAAAAGCTTAACGAAATCAAGTACGATTTCACCACAAACGTGAAACCTGCATATCAGACAGAGAGGGGACTCAGTAGAAGAGTCGTCGAGGAGATGTCGAAGGAGAAGAAGGAGCCGGAGTGGATGAAGAACATCAGGCTGAAAGCACTGGACATATTCCTTTCGAAGCCAGTTCCAACCTGGGGTCCTGATCTATCGGAGTTAAACTTCGACGATCTGACATATTACATAAGGCCCGAGGACAGAAAGGCAAACAACTGGGATGAGGTGCCAAAGGAGATAAAGGATACGTTCGACAAACTCGGGGTACCCGAGATGGAGAAAAAGTATCTTGCGGGATCTGTCGCCCAGCTGCAGTCAGAGGGCGTTTATTCAAGATTGAAGAAGCAGTGGGAAGATAAGGGCGTAGTGTTCATGGATATGGACACTGCACTTAAGACTCACCCGGACATCGTTAGAGAACACTTCGGCAGAGTCGTGCCACCATCGGACAACAAGTTTGCCGCACTGAACACAGCGGTATGGTCGGGAGGCTCATTCCTTTATGTCCCGAGCGGAGTTCACCTTGATCTACCAGTTCAAGCTTATTTCAGAATGAACGGAGCCCTTGAGGGTCAGTTTGAAAGAACTCTGATAATAGCAGAGCCTGGAGCATCTGTTCATTATGTGGAAGGTTGCACGGCCCCCACTTACAGCCAATATTCTTTACACGCAGCTATAGTGGAAGTGTATGTGAAGAAAGGAGGAAAAGTCAGATATACGTCTGTTCAGAACTGGTCAGATAACATCATAAATGGACCGACGAAGAGGTCCTGGGTGGAAGAGAGCGGAAGGATGGAATGGGTGCAGGGTTCGCTTGGTTCTAAGATTACAATGACGTATCCGTCATCGATCCTGAGAGGGGAGTATGCAAGTACATCCAACCTGAATGTTGCGCTTGGAATCGGTCCAGTCTGGAAGGACAACGGTGCAAAAGTCGTCCACGCGGCTCCTAATACCAGTTCAAAGGTAGTGGCCAAGAGCATTTCAGGAAAGGGAGGGATGTCAGTTTACAGGGGCCAACTGAGGATAAATCCGGGAGCGTACAATTCGAAAGCCTCGGTGCAGTGTGATGCCCTTATATTGGATGATATCTCAAAGAGCAACACCTATCCTCACAACGAAATACTTGAAGAGAGCGCTTCTTTCTCGCACGAGGCCTCTGTTGGAAAGATCTCTGAGGATCAGGTTGACTATCTTATGAGCAGGGGCATAAGAGAGGAAGATGCGAGATCTCTCATAGTGCTAGGATTCCTGGACGACGTACTCAAGGAGATCCCGCTGGAGTACTCTATAGAATTCAACAAGTTAGTAAAACTTGAAATGAACAAGTATGGTGCTGTAGGTTGAGCCTAGAAGAAATTGTCAAAGAGAAGAGGAAGTTGGCAGACAACCTGCCAATATTTGCAGAGCACGATTCGCCTTCAGTAAAGAACTACACTTCTCTGAAGGAAAGCGATCTGCTTCCCCTGTCGAGGTCAACTAGATCGGGCTGTGCGGGGATGCAGAGAAACATAACGACACACAACGGGTCTCCTTGCAGACTCTTCGGAGGTGGAACTTTTAAGTTCCTCAAGGTGGATGAAGCGATATCAAGTGGCCTAATGAAGGCAGAGGATATTTTCAATGACAGCTATGATAAGATGAGTGCAATTAATCAAGGATATTTTAACGACGGCTTCTATCTCGGTATCCCAAGCAGGTACCAAGGTGATAGGATGATCAACATCCTCCACACCGGTGATAGAGACTTCAACGTAAGGAATCTGTATTCTATAGGAAACAATTCTTCTGCCAGGATACTGGAAAATTATGTCATCACTGGCAACACATCCGTTTCGCAGGGGACTGTGATCAGGGTAGGAGAGAATTCTTCCCTTGATTATTTCCTCCTTGAAGACGAAGAAAACACCGAATTAAGCTATCTCGAAAGAACAATCATAATGGACAAATACTCAACGGTCAGGATCCACCATCTTTCGCTTCCGGGGAAAAAGAGCATCTCAAGGTTCAGGATCATTCAGGCAGGTGAGCACGCAGAATCTGGTTACTACGGCGCGGCTCTTGGAAAGAAGCAGGAACATCTTGATCTAGAGGTGTTCATTGATCACAGAGCTGTTCATGGGAAGAATGACACAGCATTCAAGGGAATACTTGGCGGCAAATCTTCTCTGATATTCAGAGGATTCATAAAGATTGCAGAACAAGCACTGAACGTTGAATCCTTCCTTATGGCTAACCTGTTACTCCTGACAAAGGAGGCTGTAGGAAACGCGCTACCGGTTCTGGAGATCTTCAACGGCGAAGTAAAGGCAAAGCATGGAGAGTCCGTCTCGAACATTTCTGAAGACCAGATGCTGTACTTAATGAGCAGAGGACTTGACCCGAAAGAGGCAAAAAAGGCCGTAATAGAAGGTTTTATAAGTCCTATTATTTATCCTCTTCCCGAAGATATCTCGAGAAAATATCTTCAAATCGTGGAAGAAGTGATAGGCGATGATTAATACCTTTGGGTTGAAGGAAGATTTCCCTATTTTCAAGAAAAAAGTCAATGGAAAAAACATAGTGTACCTGGACTCGACAGCGACTACACAGAAACCGAAACAGGTTCTTGACGCCATAGTCGAATACTACGAAGGAGCCAACGCAAACGTTCATCGCTCAGTGTATAAACTTGCAGATGAGGCTACGGAACTGTATGAGAATTCGAGATCCAATGTCGCTGATTTCATAGGTGCTAAGAGCAACGAGATAGTCTTCACCAGGAATACGACAGAGAGTCTCAACCTACTCTCTTTTACTATGGGAGAGTCGCTCGGCAGAGGGGATAGAATCCTCATCACTTCAATGGAGCACCACAGCAATATTCTCCCTTGGATGAGGTTCGAGCAGAGGGGCGTAAAGCTCGAATACGTCGACCTTGACGATGAGGGCCACCTCGACTTAGAAGATCTGAAATCAAAGCTCAAAAGAGAGACTAAGATCGTTTCCGTTACTCACCAATCTAACGTCTTGGGAACCATAAACCCGATAGACGAAATTGGAAAGATTGTAAAAGACAACGGCTCTACATTCATTATTGATGCGGCCCAGTCCGTCCCCCATATGCCCTTCCACATGAGAGAGGAATATGATTTCGTAGCATTTTCCGGACATAAAATGCTGGGCCCAATGGGCATTGGTGTTCTCTATGGAAAGTATCACCTGCTAGAAGAGATGCCTCCTTTCAATAGAGGAGGAGAGATGATAAAAGACGTCGATTTCCATACTGTGATTTTCGAGGACCCTCCGATAAAATTCGAAGCAGGAACCCCAAACGTCGAGGGGGCAGTGGGTCTATCTGCTGCAATCGATTATCTCAAGAGAATAGGGATGGCGGATGTCAGGAGACATGAAAAACATCTTACTTCGATTACATTGAAGGCACTCGATGGGCTCGAGAATTTAAAATACTACGGTCCTAGAAACGTTGAAGAGAGAGGAGGGGTAATAGCCTTCAACGTGAGGGATGCGACGAACATAAAGAAGAACCTAGAAAGCAAGAACGTAAAGGTGGATCAGCTGTACCATTCTCACGACATAGCGACTTTTCTTGATGAGAGAAACGTATACGTACGTTCGGGACATCACTGTGCCGAACCACTAATGAGAACTCTAGGTCTTTCAGGAACGGCCAGGGCTTCTTACTATGTATACAATGGAGAAGACGATGTGGATGCATTCATCAAGTCGCTAGGTGAGATAGATGTACAACGATGAAGTGATGGACAGGTATCAGAATCCTCTCAAGAACGGAAAGATGGAAAAGTTCGATCTCAAGATAGACGAAGCTTCGACAACCTGTGGGGACAAGATTGCTCTCTTTATAAAGACAGATGGAGACAAGATTGAGGACATGAAATGGCAGGGGGAAGGATGCATACTCTCGATAGTTTCAACGGACCTGTTCTGTGAGAAGGCAGTAGGAATGGATATCAAGTTTCTAAACGAGCAGGACGACCTTAAGTTCATAGAGAGCTTTCCAATCAAAATTTCACCGGGAAGGATAAACTGCGTTATGCTCCCACTGAGGGCTTTCAGGCGGGGAACAAAAGAAAAGTAGTTTAGAT
>JAKATW010000024.1 GCA_021827945.1 Thermoplasmata archaeon | reverse complement strand
TTAAAGCATCCTGCACCAATGGCCGTATATCCCCAAGAGAATTACGGAGATCTCTCTTATAGAATTTTCTTAGAAAGTCATTCCACTCTTCTTCAAATTCAATGCCAAACGCATCGAATGACGGGAGCCTGATTTGGTCTATCTCCAGCTCTGGCTTAAGATAATCTTGAAACGAAATTGAGTGCATAACCAAATAAAGCTGAAGGTCGTCATATTCAACATCGTAATTCTTTATCGTTACTTTTCCTCCTCTATTCCTCACATTCTCTATTTGCATGTCGGCGAATTTTACATAATGATACGATCCACTATCCAACGCACCAAGCCACGGGAATGCGGCCAAAAATGAACCATATGTTGAATGAATCTTGAATAAGTAGCTGCAGTATCTGTACCAGTCAATGGATTCTTCAGCATGTCTGAATTTATAAACCTCTAACTCATTCCCTTTGCCCGATGGAATACCGCTGAGCAATATTTCAATAAGTGGGCCTGTAGCGGTTTCGCGCGTTCCAAGTATGTAAAGCGGTACTCCCGCAAACATTCTCTCTAAGTCTACTGGATTCCTCTCGATGTTAAATTTATGGAGTGCTCCCCCCGTTATCCTCGCCAGATTCTTGGCACCATCCAAAATTTCACCAAAGCTGAACATGTCTTCACCTGGCGGGGAAGAGTCGCTTAAAAAGACCAGTACCCTTGTTTTGTCTTCTAACTGGGTGTTATCCACTCGCCACTCGAAATAATACTTATTGCCGACACCGGAGGCATGATAATTGAATTTCCCAACTTTATCCTCATATTTTTCGAATTCTACCACTTCACTCTTAATTCCTAGCTCATCAGCCACATCTAGGGTTACTCTCTTGAACTCATTAAAGAAATCCTCTGCTTCCATGACTATCTAATTCTGACCACACTAAAGATATTTCGAGTTTCAGATAACCCAATAAGCCAGATACGACCATTCTAATACCGCAGCTCTTCTTGGTCCCACCAAATGGGCTGCGGTTTTAACAATCTATTAAATATTTATAGAACATTCAAAAGCAAACATATGGTCAGTAAGAAAAATATACACGAGAAATTGGTCGCTCTGTTACTAGTGGCAATAGTAATACTTATTCTCGTAATCTTCTATACAGTATTAGGTACCATTCAGTACTACTTCTTGTCATTATTTCCGGGTCCGTTTCAATGGATGAAATATCTAAACATACCACTCTTGCCGAAAAAAATAGGTCTTGACATAATAGGGTTTTGTATTCCATTGGTAGTAAGTGTGCTTATGGTCAGAAAGGTCTATAAATCTAGACATCACCAGTCAGGTCAACAATCTTATCATAGTTTGATTGTGCTTCTTCTAGGAATCGTAATAGCAACTGCCCTCCCCATCTTTGTTCCTTCGCTGCAAACAGTCAATCTGAACCCTAATAAAGGTGTAACAGGGGCAGGAGATGATTGGGCCGTAGTCCTGATAATCAGTATATATGTGGGATACTTGATCAGTAGATGGCCAATTCAGATTGATTGGCATCTATCATATCCATTGGGATTTCTGATAGGAGTGTGTAGTGATATCAGTGCGCTTCCACGCCTTTATGGACATGGTTTTAGCATATTTGGGATAAGGGGTGTTGTTGATGGAGATTTTCTCGCTCCATTAGTCCTCCTTCTTGCAGTTCTAGTGTCCAAAAAAATAGTTCAGTACTTTGGCCAAAAAAACCTAAAAGAGATACCCTTTTAATCTTCAAAGAAAATACTGTCTGAATGAATAAGCTGTACTATGGAGATAATCTTGAGGTTTTAAGAAAATACATTCCTGATGAATCTATTGACTTAATCTATCTGGACCCGCCTTTCAACTCAAAGGCCGATTATAACATTCTATACAAGGAACAGAACGGAACAAAGTCTGCCTCGCAAATCCAGGCTTTCTCTGATTTCTGGCACTGGGATCAAGAGGCACAATCTACCTATGAATATATGATAAGTGACCCCAATGTGCCCGCCAACCTGAAGAAGCTGCTACAATCTGTACAGAGTTTTCTTGGGAGCAATGACCTTACGGCATATCTCGTAATGATGGGAGTGAGATTACTGGAACTTCAAAGAGTTCTCAAGAGAACGGGATCAATTTTTTTACACTGTGACCCAACTGCAAGCCATTACCTTAAGATCATGATGGATGCAATATTTGGTCCTGAAAACTTCATAAACGAAATTGTCTGGAAACGATCAACCGCACATAGCGATTCCAAGCAGGGCTCAAGACACTTCGGCAGGATTCACGATATTGTACTCTTTTATGTTAAATCTAACGAATATCAATGGAACCAACAGTACGCGCCATACGATGAATCATACGTCGAATCTTTTTACAATCATAAAGAACCTGAGACCGGACGCAGATTTCAGTTAGACAACCTGACTGCGGCAAAACCAGGTGGCGATACTTTATACGAATGGCACGGAGTTAGACCCTACAAGGGACGTTACTGGGCGTACAGCAAAGAAAAAATGGGAGAATTTGAAAGAATGGGTAGACTTTTCTACACGAAGAGTGGGATGCCCCGATACAAGAGATATCTGGATGAAATGCCTGGAGTCTCAATTCAAGATCTCTGGAGCGATATCTCTCCAATTCCAAGTCAATCTTCCGAGAGACTGGGATTCCCCACTCAGAAACCATTGTCACTTCTGGAACGGATAATAGAGTCCTGCTCCAGGGAAAGTGATATGGTCCTCGATCCATTTTGCGGGTGTGGCACTGCCCTCGATGCAGCAGAGAAACTCCACAGACAATGGATTGGCATAGATATCACGCATCTTGCTATAAACGTCATTAAGAAAAGACTTAGAGAAAGATACCCTGACGTAAGGCTCGAAGTTATTGGCGAACCGAAGGACCTTGAAGGGGCAAGAGAGCTTGCTAAACAAGATCGCTATCAATTCCAATGGTGGGCTTGTTCGTTGATTGAGGCAACGCCATACGAAAACAAGAAGAAAGGAGCGGACACTGGAATAGACTGCGTACTGTACAATCCCGTTAAAGGAGCCAGTAAAACTTACTATGGGATCGTTCAGGTCAAGAGCGGCAACGTGAACTCAGGACAGATCAGGGATTTCAAGGGAACAATGGAAAGAGAAAAGGCGGATTACGGAATATTCCTCACTCTAGAGGATCCCACGGAGCCGATGAGCAAGGAAGCGGTCGTAGCAGGGCATTTCAAAACTGAGTGGAACGCGCCAATACAGAGGGTGCAGATACTGACAATCGAAGAACTGCTGGAAGGTAGACAGCCAGAGTTTCCTTTCCCGCCTGATAACTATAATAAGGCAGAAAGAGGAAGAAGGATAGGCATACAAGCCAAAGAACAGCAAACTACGTTTTCAAGCGAGGATTGAGGGACAAGATGATGGCGGATAATAAGCCCAGTAATTTCTTGACCGACTTAGTAAAATGGATGACTCTGAAACGTGCCTGGATTATATACGCCGTCGCTCTTGGCACTTTCGTGGTTTCTTCTTTGTTGATCAGGAATAATCTTTTCATTTCACTGGGGACTACTACAACGACAATCTTGGCTCTATTCTTGATAATGATGACCAGCAACAAGGAAACAAGATCAGCATTAGAGACAGAAGCGAAGATATTTGAAGAAAGTCTAAAATTAGTGACCGCAGAACTAAAGAAGGTGTCAGAGGCAACACTAAAGTCTGTGGAAACTATGTCTAGGGTGGAACGGGGTATTCTGAAAGTTGCGGACGGAACAAGTGACCTATTAGAAACGGAACAGGGAAAGGAGAATCAACGAATATCACTATTGAGGCCAAGAATATTTGCATTGCTGATTTCAGAGGATTATTACACTTTTTGGAAGCATTACTATCTTTCAATTTCTAACTTTGGAGGTGATGCAAAGGATGTTCAACTGATATATGCCAAGGGTAAGAATAGAATTCCTACAACGAACACACTTTTACAACGAAACCGACAGTGGAGAGTTGACTGTGGAGATATTTCCACATTTCTAACTGGAACAGTTATCCAGATAGAAGTATCTGCGTATGATATAGAGGGAAGAATGTATGCAGGATCTGCCAACATTATCTCAGGGGATACCAACTGGGTAGAGATAATAATGAAACAAACCTAATAGCTGAGAGTCTTATGAGTCTATCTTTCCTCATCTTCCCCAACCTCAACTCTTTGACCGTCTCAGGAAGTGATAAAATATACCCGCCCCCCAAAACCTTTGGAGGGGAATGTGAGGGGCAGGCAGCTGGAAATTCAAGATCGGGATAAAAACAGTGGCTTTACCATACAGCGTTGATAAATAAATGCAGCTCGATTCCTCACTCAATCAGGCTGAGGATCTCGCCAATTTTCAAAGCAACCTTCTTTCCCTTTCCTGTAATTTCTATGATGTTCCTGGGTGGATATTTCC
>JAKATW010000031.1 GCA_021827945.1 Thermoplasmata archaeon | reverse complement strand
GGGAATATGTCAGCTCAATCCCAGGGGACAAGGCCATAATAAAGCTTCCTGATAAGATATAGAGGTACCTGCCAGAAGCAACCTCGTTTTAACGTAAGCAACAGAAACGCAATCCAGCAGTTTGGGCCCACTAGCTTAAGATATCTTCCATTTGATCTTCTATACGCGTTTTGGGTCTCAAGGGTTAGAGTCCCGCTACAAAATGAAATGTTGGGATTTTTGCGTATCTTCAATCTAAGGAGCTATTGAGAAGAAATTTGAAATTAAAGTATTAAAACTTCCTAGATTTTAGTGGACTAAAATTTTAGTTAATTTCATATATAGATGAAATATAATATTTGGAGCCATAGAACCTGGCTCCGGTTCCAGCAGAGAAGAACTGGAACTTGTTGCCATGCGCATAAGCTGCTAGGCAACGAGGGTCACCCAAAATGTCTTGGCTGATTATGCTGTTTTGGCAAGAATAATGGGTTTGAGCTGGCTGAGGAAATCGCATCATGACCTATGAGTCCCTCGGCTCGGTCCAGATGGAAAAACACCGCGAGTGGATAGCGGGCGAAGATCGCCTTGGGCGACGTGGACCCCACCTGGATCGGAATGGTACCACGAATACACGAGATGCAACCGTTCCATTGGTTGAACCTATCGTACAAAGCTACAGCATAGTTCTGTGATAAGCTGTATCAGCATTCCTGTGGCTAAATCTGAGATGACGCTTTCTTTACTACGGTCGAATTCGTACTTCCCTTTTTTTCTCAACAGAGATTGCAATGACCCACGTGATATATTCTAGAGCATCAGGCAGTTCAAGCCTTCCAGAAGTCTAGTACTGAACAATAAGCATACAGAAATCTTCGCTAAATGCGGAGAAAAGACTGCTAAGATAACCAGACTAATTTAGTCAAAAAGGTCTTGGAAATGAATAAAAAAATTTTGAATGATGATGTGTCTATTGATGAAATCTTGCTTGTTTTAGAAAAGAAGATCAGAAGGTATGCAAGATTGCACTCTGCATTCAAGAGAGAACTTGAAGGTGATGGTTTGGGTAGCGAATTAATTCCCTCAATGCGAGAGAGGGAATATGTTCCCAAATCAAGTGTAAGTTCTCCAAAGTGCAGTGGTTTGAAAGGTGGTTTAATTCCAGCTGATGTTAGGGAAGAACAATCCAAGGAAAAATCCCTCAAGGCAAGAGAAGAAAAAATCTCTATCAGGGATTTTAAGGCCAGGGTATTGGAAAAGTACCCTGACTCAGATCTTGCAAGGCTGGTAAGTGGTGAACCCGATTTTTTGGGTTCTAATGAGTTTCTCGCAAAGGCTCCAGTATGGATTGCAATTTCAATTATTGAGGGGGAGAGAAGAAAATGAAACACAATAAAGGTGCGAATTCAAATATTAAAGAGTCGAAGATTATGAAGTACGATAAAAGGACATTGAATGGGATTGATAGGCATATAGAGCAGATCAAGGCGGACATTAAGAGACTAGAAGACGATTCAAAAAGTAAGTATGAAAAAATTAAGGAAGAGTTTGAAGTCCAAAGGGGAATGACTAAAACTGGCAGCGACCGTTTTGAGTCGATGGCGAAAAAAGCCCTTGATCAGCATCTTGAAGAGAACTTGAAACCAAGCATTGATAAGCTCA
The DNA here is from genome assembly GCA_021827945.1 of Thermoplasmata archaeon. Lineage (GTDB taxonomy): Archaea > Thermoplasmatota > Thermoplasmata > Thermoplasmatales. Next base: position 2,910 of record JAKATW010000031.1, on the reverse strand, counting down.
TCCACGAGAAGATTAACGAAGCTACTGGTATCGTTACGGCGAAGCTGGACCCACTTCTTAACGAGAGGACAAAGAATATTGAAGAGAAACTGAACACAACTCTTGATAAGAAGACAAAGGAATTTGCTAGTGCCTATGACAGTGTTCTAGGGGATATGGAAAAAGGGAAACTATTGATGGATGCGGTCTACAGCGCCACGGTAACGACTGCGGTGATTCTTACAGGGGCCTTTCTGGAGGCAAGTGAGAAAGGCACCGACATATTCAAGGTGGACCTAAGTTCGGAAAGTTACGCCAATAAAGTTAATGAGATAATCAGCAAATTCGTCTGCAATCAGTGGTCTTCTGAATGGGCTAAAGCGCAGTCGATAGTTGAGACGAAGTCTTTTGGTTGGATTACAGGTGTTCCTTCACATATAAATTGGCTTACAGAGTTTCTGAAAGACGGGAAAGAAGAATCTGATCACAATGATCAAAAGAATCAAGAAGATGGAGGCCATTGAATGACAGGCTCTGACATATTCAGTCAAAGGAGAGAATTGGCAGAAATGGGGGTTGTAGGAGAAAATGCCTTGACATTTATAGACACGGAAGCTGGAAATCTAAAGATTGCCAGAATGGGGAAACCCGTTCTTTTCATATTCCCTGTTCCTGAAAGAGACAGCGTATATGAAAAGGAATCCTCCAGATTCTATGCCAAGACAGCGAATTCTCTTACGGCCCTGAGACATCAGACTGGAAGATTCGGGATATCTTACATGATCACGGGCAGAGGAACAGTCAACTACATTACTTCCCCGCAATTTAGCTCTAATCGGGAAGGAACAATATCTGCGCTAAGAAATGCAGGCATTCTGCAATCGCTTGGTGTCAAGGGAAGCGAAAACATGATGGTCGGAATAGATCCATTCATAGCTTACGATGGCGATTCAATAATAGGCAAAGTCGTTTTGAAGAGGTCCGTATATAGAAACAAGATGGTACGAGGTGTCAATTCTTTCTTCTCATTCCTGTTCAGCAAGGATTACTATTACGATACGGACATATGGCCATTATACGAACCTATAGATGGAACGAGCTTTATGAATTCTGTACTGGAATCTTCGGCAGAAGTTCAGAGAAGAATTGCAGAAGGACTCAACGGAAGAATGCACATCATGTTCAACTTCCGGCCAATTGCAATGAACATAAATTCGGGAACAGTGCAGATAGCGAGGAGGATCCATCCTCCTCCTCCCATTTGGTCATCGTCGCCTCAAAGAAGACCCATAAGCAATAACCTAACAGAAGAAGAGGAGAAAACATTACAAATGATAAAGAGTGAACAGTTTAGGAGGGACCGGAAAAAGAACGCGTATCAGGTAGAAGTTCAGATCTTTGCCGTGTATCCCAGGGATGAACCTGAAGATGAATGGAATTTTATCGTCGAAGAGGTTGCGGACAAGGCTTCAGGATTCTATGATGTTGGAAGACCCTTGAATGAGGTGTATTCCATACCGCACGCATCGTTCGCGAAGGCAGAAGTTTCCCTAGGAAAGCAGCCAAACAGGAATCCTCTATATCTTTATGCGAGGAACGAATTCTACGAAGGAAAACCCGGAGAGAATCTGGGTAGGGTTGAATCGAATAGAGCCGTAAGCGTGCAGGAGGCGGCAAGAATGTTTCCGATTACCTCACAGGAGACGATTTCCAATCTGAGAATCATTGGAGAAAGAGGAAGGGTCAACACCCTTCCTGCTCTTGAATGGTTGCATGAACGTGTATTCGCGGTCAAACCGGATCCGGAGATCATGGTTGACGGATACGGGGAAAGGGTCAGGAAGGTGGGCCAAGGGAGAAAAGAAGGAAATGAGTGAACCGTCAGACAGTTTGAACCCGGCGAAACAGGGTGGAGGGCTCCGTAATGGAGCCTTCTATCCCGAAATTCGCTTGCAAGGAAAGGCAACGGAATCTGAAATAATGGCATCGCTTGGAATACCTCTGGTTCCCATCGGAGCAGAGGTACTGAATCGGATTCAAGGAAAAGTTCCGGGTGCCATTTTAGGCGCTAGGAACGATTTTTATCTGCAGAAAATACAGTCGTGGTGGCAGCTGTTCCCGGCAATACTGAGGAACGTTGTTGAGGACGGAGGGACAGTAAGCGGCTTTCAGGTCCTGAGGGACGAGGGGACTAGGACGCTGATAGTTGGTGGATCTGGAAGCGGAAAGAGCACGATAGCTGCGTCGTACGTTGTAGACGCATCACACTTCGGGACTGTCGTCGCAGCGGACGATTCTGGCGACCTCCTCTGGAAGGTGCTCTGCATCCTTCCTCCGGAGGAGTGGAACAGGATAATACTTATAAGGAGCGGGTCAAGGGATGGCGAACCATCTGTTGGGACCCTCAACCTCCTGCATCCATCAAAGCTTGGAATCACCGAGCACACTATTGCACCGTTCATAACGGGCCTCATAAACGTGCAGAGATCCGTGGTTTATGACGACAGCCTCTTCGGCACGAAGATCCAGCAGTACTTCGGGAATGCCCTCAGGGTGATGTTCAGGTCAGGTAGCAGGACGAACCTGCAGGACGTATACAGGATGCTCTTCAGGCCAGACCTCGGGCTGCAGATGCTCTACGGCATGGGATCATCCATTCAGAAGGACCAGATCACGGAGGACATGGAGTTCATTTTGAGGGGAGCGGTCTCCAACAGGATAGACCTTTCCTCAGCTTACAGGTACGTTGCACAGCTCACCCAGAGCTCCGACCTAACAAGGCTGTTCTGCGACAGGGATCCATGCTTCGACTACCAGGCCCTCCTGCACCCCGATGCAAGGTACATCGTCATCATCTACGTTCCCACGTCGTCCATGCAGAAACAGAACTCCTACCAGGCGATTTCCGGCTTCGTCTCCTACATCTACGGG
>JAKATW010000086.1 GCA_021827945.1 Thermoplasmata archaeon | reverse complement strand
AACGGTTCCGTAACGCTCACGAGCCTCAAGAAAGGGTGGTACGACCATGATGCCCTAGACAAGGCAACGGATACTCTTTCTCATTCCAAAATGGGTGAACTTCTTGAGACTATAACTCATCGGTGCCCGACTTCAAAGCTCTTCGGTATGTCGGTGATGTGGTCAGGGCAGGTTGTACCAGCAATGCTTCTTTCAAAGATAATAAAGCGTAACAACAGCAACGTTAGAGTTGTCTGGGGAGGAGCCCATATGACAGCAATCATCGACCAGATAGTCAGTGACGGAAGATTCGGAGATTTTATAGATGGTTTTTTGCCGGGACATTGTGAGGGTTCGTTCATTAATTTGATTGAGTCTGTAAAAAAAGGCGATTTCGAGTGCCCTGGTTTGGTGATTCCTGGGGAAAGCCCTTCTGGCAAACCGAAAACCCTCGTACCTCCTCCAAACCCCGTATTCGAAGACCTGTCGGTATACGGCAGCCCAAAGCTGCTTCTCCCCTTTGAAGTCAGCAAGGGATGCGCCTATGCAAGATGCGCCTTCTGCACATACCCCGCCGTAGAGGGGGAATATGTTACCTTCCCCCTAGACGGGCTTGGAAGGTTCGTTACATACGCAGATAATGTGGGAGCAGGAATTTCATTCAAGGATAGCTTGATCCCGCCAGCGATGCTTAGGTCAATAGCGGGCATAATAAAGGGGAGGGTTGAGTGGAGCGCATGCACCAAACTGTCTCCAGGGCTCGATGAGAAACTTCTAACTTATATATCTAAGACGGGCTGCAGGACACTGGAAGTAGGCCTTGAGAGTTTGAATAGGGTCACTCAAGCCAGAATAGACAAGATTCAGCCTCCCTGGCTCCTTGACAAGTTCCTGAATGCGGAAGAACACGCGGGCATTTCTGTCGTATTGAATTACATGACTGGCTTCCCCTGGGAAAATCCTAAAGAATCAGAAAAACTTCTCAATCATTTGAGCAGCTACTTGAGGAGTTTCCATGGGCTGACTGCAAGGATTGAGCACAACACCTTCAACTTAGAGGTGCTTTCCCCGATAGCCAGGCAACCTGATAGATTTGATATCGCAATTACTGGATCTTGGCCATGGAGCTCAATTCTGGACTGGCGCAAATTAGGGCAGCCTATGGTGTCGTTTCCTTCCCCACAGAATAGAATATCGGAACAAGGGAACCTTTCATTGAGCGAGGAGATTGGTCTTAGATGACTTTCAGAATTTATCGGTCAGGGTACCTGTCAAAGGATCACGAAAGAAGACAGATGGATAGTCTGCTTGGCTATCTAGACAGGGAATTTTCGAATAGATCTGATGAGGACTGTATGATAATCATCGAACCAGCAATACCCTACTCTTATAACGGCATAGCAAAGCAAAGGTATCCAGATGCATTGGTCGTAAAGGACAATATGTTCGTACTCCTCGAGCTGAAAAATTATGATGGCGAGTTCAAAGCAGACTGTAGTAAAGAAGGTGTATGGACCACCAAGGATGGGTTGCCTCTTAACCAAGGAAGAAACCCATTTAGACAGTCGGGAGGTCATCGTTATGCACTTCTAGATTTTCTCAAGGAAAGATTCGAGTCCAAAATGAATTTTCCATGGTATAATGGTCGTGATGAAAACTCAAGAGAAAAATGGATATTTGAACATATAAGATCGTGGGTAGTGAGTGCTGAAAATTCTAAACCAAACGTCATAGGTATAGATCCCGGCACGCAACAGACATTTAAGGTATTGCCTGTTGAGGATGTTCCAGGGAAGCTGACATTTGAGCGCGCGGAGAAACCACTCCTGACGGGAGGTGAGTTTGAACGGTTTTTGGAGGAGTTAAAAGCCATACCAGTAACGAAGCAGGAGTGGCTTCGAGGTACGATTACGGTAGGAGAGGAACCATTTATAGGTCTAATACCGAAAATAAAGGAGTGGGTAAACTCTGGGGACCACGATGCTATGTCCAAGGCACTCGAGAGAATTAGGGAACTGGATCTAAAACAACACATCCCCCACGTTCTTGACTGTTGGGGAAGCCCCTATCCCGAACTACGAAAACAAGCCTTGTCAATACTAATTGAGTGGGATTATGAAAAACTTGGAAGTGTGTTGGCGGTGGGGCTCCGGGATGAGGATGCAGAGATCAGGTCGCTATCAATGGATCACATATCCAGAAATGGCTACGCAGAGACCTTTGACATACTGAAGGACATATTGGAAAATGGTCCCATAAACCTCTGGCCAAAGGCGGTCACTGCTCTTTCCATAACTGGGAAGAAAGATGCAGCCAATGTGATATATGATTTCGCGAGGAAGAATTTTTCCGACAAACCTTTCAGGGATTTTCAGAACTGGTTTGAAAGGGCAGGCATAGCCAATGCAGAGAACGACAAAGAATGGGAAGCGTTCAAGAGACTTGAGACCCGCAGAAATGTGAACATCGAGACATTTCAGGCCGTCATAAGAGCTCTCAGTAGGCTCGGATATAGTGAATGGATCCCTTGGTTGAGGAGGGTCATAGATTCACCGACTTACCTCGGATTTGAATCTGACGAATTCGAGTATCTTGACAGGTTAAACTCTGATTACTATTCCATTTTCTCTTCAGTCTGCGGTGCATTAGAAATCTTGGGAATAGATGCGAATAGTTTGGCTGAATCCGTTATTAAGCGTCTCAACTCTTCCCCCCCGAATTATTTGGAGTGTATGATCCCTGCACTGGGGGAAATTGGGAACCAAGCTACCACGTCATCACTTCTCTCCCTCTTTGATGCCTTAGAATCAAGCGAAGAAGGCGAACAAAAGTACCTTAAAGTAATCACAGCAAATGCCCTTTCAAAGCTGAAGTCAGATGAGGCATTTGACAGTATTTGGAATCTATTTGCGAGGGAAGTTAATACCAGAAGCGAATCTGAGTTCCATGAAAGCCTGTTCGACGATTTAAGAAGGATAGACGCCAAAAGACTGGAAACAAAAATATGGGAAATAGGAGGCCACAGCGATTATAATGAAGACTTCTTCACGAGATATGGCCATTATATCCATGAGTGTGGAGGGGACCTCTCGTTTAATAAATGCAAATCTATAGTAGAGAGAAAGAAACTTGAACTTGATCAGTGGGATAGCCGTAACCCTCTAGACATAATGGTAAGCCTTTCTAGCAAGGTCTCTTCGCAGTCTGGTCTGGCAACCAGTACAGGGCTTAAATTCCTTGAGTCAACTCGAGAGGACCTCAGAGCAGCGGGAATAGAACTGGCTAGAAACCACTTTCTATGCAATCCCGAAGAACTCCAAAGCTTAGAAACCGACAAGTCTGGATCGATAAGAATGTCAGTTATGTATATTTGGGGAGACCTCAAGAGACAGAAGAAGGTGGAACATTTCCTTCAGGACGAAAACAAGCAGATCGCAACATTGGCCTTCGATCTTCTTGAAGACATTTGTCCAGACGTGGTATATCGTAACTACAACTGTTCACTTGGAGATACTATGTATTCCTGTGTGTTTTTCATTGGCACTAAGGGCATAACATTCTTACTGTCAAATGTTGAAGGGCAGGTTATATCCGAAACAGACATCAAATTCCTTCCTTATTCTTCAGTTGCATCACTTTCAATCATGAAACTAGGCTCTTTGGCGGCTGGAATAATAATGGGCACCTTTGAGGAGGGCGGTTACGTTGCGCTGGTGCCTAAAAGCGCAACCACATGGAATTACCTTATAGGTAAGAGCGGCGACCTCAGGGAAAGCATCGAAAAAATCGTTAATGACGTTAGGTCAAACTGCGGGCCATCGAATTTGGGTTCAAGTGACATCATCTCAAATACTGTAGCATACGAACTATTGAAAGAGTTGTTTGTCAAGGAGGAGGCAACATTCCCAGGTTATAACCAGAAAATAACTGAGGCGTATACTTCGACTTTTGAAGAAAGATTCAAGCCACACATGATTAAATTTGAATAGGATAGTTATAGACTGGAGGCTACTTACCCCTTACAGATATTGATCGTATGGGTCCGTTTAAAGGGCTTAAGAAGTGCCGACGAATAGACATTGCAAAGAACTACTGGATAAATGATAAAAATATGCTCCTCTCCCCTTATCAAGAAGGGTATTCTCGCAGGAGGGTGATCGAAGACATCCCTCCCATAAAACCTAGAGTCATTCAATACCGCATCGAGAACGTTTCAACAACCATGAAGGAGATGTTTGGTATAACGATATCAGAGGGTGAGGTGCAGGAGATCCTCTATCAGCTCTCAGATGTTCTAGGTAAAGAATATCTCAATCTTCTTTATGATATAAGGAGAGCACCATCAAGGCACATGGACACGACATCATCAAGGGAGAACGGATCGAACACCAATCTATGGGTATTCGTAACCAAGGCGGAAGCGATATTCCATACGGCCATGAGCAACAGCCACGATGTTGCCCTTGACATTCTGGGCGAACACAACGGAACTGACATCCACGACAGATACAGCGCATTCGATAACCTTGCATCCAAGACAGGGAATGCGCAACAGTACTGTTGGGCACACATAATCTCTGATACGAAG
>JAKATW010000115.1 GCA_021827945.1 Thermoplasmata archaeon | reverse complement strand
TTCCCCATATATTTCTCTACTTCCTGCGTTTGGATCGAATGCTTTGTGCCATCCACCAGTTGACAGTATGACAGCTTTTGCGGAAAATATGATTAACTCTCCAGACATCAGATCTAGCCCCAAAGCACCTATCACAATGGATCCGCTAGTTAAGAGATCTGTAACAAGAATATCCTCTAGCATTTTCACTCCCACTTTTCTAGCTTGATTGTAGAGAGCATCCATTATAGACTGTCCCGGTGTCTCCAGAGCCCTCTCTTCTGATGACTCAACATATATTCCCCAGTCCAACAACTCTCTTATTCTGTCAGGAGCTTCGTTGACGTAGTTTTCTACCATCTTCTGATTGTTGAGATAGAAGCCCTGTGTAACTATATCATTGAAGAATTTGTCTTTCGAGTCTCTTGGTTCCCCGAAGAACCCAAATTCTCTCAATGACTGACCATCCACTGTAAGATCAGAATCGGCCATGATAGTCGCTCCACTTCTGGCTAGTCTTCCCTTGTTGAGAAGTAGAGTATCTAGACCAGCTGAAGCTGCTTCTATCGCAGATCTAAATCCTGCTCCTCCACCACCTATGACTAGTACGTCTGCTTCAATTTTGTTGAATTTACTCATAAAAACACCCATTTCCGGCTCCCACAACCGCAATGAATTTTTCCGATTTTTGCTCGCATTTACTCATTATCAACAATTTGAAATGACTATAAATTAATGATTGTAATTGTGTTATACCTAAATAATTGAGGCAACATTGATGCAGTGCGGAAAAAGGAATATTTAGAATATGTTATTCGAATAAATATATTAAAATCTTTAATAAAGCCAAATTATTTTTATCATACTCAATAGATAGAAATTGATATATTGAACTAAATCTATTCAATCGCCATGAGTTCAGTTAGCACTTCTGCCAAAACGACTTATAAAAAGGATCTCAGCCTATTCAACCTCGTGATGCTGAACGCAATGGGCATGATAGGGTCAGGTTGGCTCTTCGGTGCCCTTTACGCGGTATCATATGCGGGACCTATGGGAGCCATTCTTTCCTGGATTTTGGGTGGAATATTCGTGATTTTCATAGCCGTGAACTTCATGGAAGTATCTCCAATGTTTCCACTCGCGGGTGGATCGACTCCACTCGCTGAGATGTCCCACGGTAAAATGACTGCATTCCTTGCTGGATGGTCTGCTTGGATATCGGACATAATGACACCAACTATTGAAGCAATTGCAGTGGTCACCTATGCGTCCTTCTACCTGCCGGACATGATCAGTTCTAATGGTACTCTTCGGCCCTTGGGTTACCTTGTAGCAGCAATTGTGATGGTGTTGATATTTGTGGTGAACATGCAGAAGGTCAAAATTTTTGGAAACATAACAAGCGCAGTAATGATATGGAAATGGGCTATTCCTATACTGGCTGCAATAACTATCCTTACTCTGACCTTCAAACCAACGAACTTTGTTGCATTTGGATCCTTTACTAGCAGTGGTCCGAGCGGAATATTCTACGCTCTCGTTTTGGGTGGAGTGATCTTCTCTTTCGAAGGATTCAGAGCCGCTATAAACATGGCAGCTGAAGTCAGGAAGAAGGACTACATCTGGAAGTCTGTAATAATTGCTGTCATTGCTGTAATTGCACTGTACGTTCTACTGCAATCCGCTTTCATAAGTGGAATAAACTGGAGTCTCCAGGGTATACCTGCTGGAGATTGGGCAGATCTTAGTGCAGGGGGATACATAGCAGGGCCATTTGCGCAGGAAGCGGCCGCGGTCGGACTTGGTTGGCTAGTGGTAATTCTACTAATAGATGCGATAGTCTCTCCAGCAGGCGCAGGTATTTCTTATGCTGCCTATCCTGCAAGAATATTTCAGTCCATGGCAACTTATGGATATGCACCCAAGATATTTGCAAAATTGAATCCAAAGTCTCACATCCCCCTGAACGCCCTCATTCTGGGCACCATACTTGGATTCATTTTCCTATATAGGTTCCCATCTTGGAAACTCTTAGTTGGTATTCTCACATCCACGCTTGTTGTCGCATACGTACTAGGACCTGCAGCCATCAACGTTTTCAGAAAGACCGTTCCAAATAGAGAGAGACCATTCAGATTGCCGGCCCCAAAGGTCTTTGCACCCATAGGATTCATCGTCTCTTTCTTCATAATCTACTGGTCTGGATATCCACTGAGTCTTGAAGTGTCCGTAGTCATTTTAGTTGGCCTTGTAATGTACTTCTACTTCCACGTAAAAAATGGATTCGGGAGGAGACACATTACGGCAGGTCTCTGGCTTGTCATAGGGCTGATTATCATACCGATTGAATCTTTCATAGGGCCATCAAGCTACGGAGGGATCAACCTGGTGTCGTTCCCTTGGGACTTCATAATGATCGGAATCACAGGAGTAGTTCTTTACATCTGGAGCCAGTACAGTGGCTGGAAGACAGAGTCTCTTGAAAACTACTTAAAAGAAGAAGCTGGAACAGATACGGAGTAAGGACGGCTCTCATTGAACTTCATTCTTATTTTTTTCTCATTTTCTTTAGAGTTTTTAGAGGTTTAGCTACACTGAACGTTTACTCACCATAGGATTCAGATTCGTAATGTCTTCAAGTCACAACGGATTCTCTAGAAATATATTTCTGATTGCATTTTCGGCATTATTTGCAAATCTTGAGTACCAGATAGTGATAGGCAGACTTTCACCCTCCTCGTATTCGTCCTTGGGGCTCCTTTCTAGTTCTATGGATTGATCGAGGGACTGAACCATGGAATCGGTTCCATCTTCGCGTACTTTGGTGGGCGACACTCAGACAAGTTTGGTTCAAAGAGGATCAGTATAGTTGGAAATTCCATATTTACGTTACTTCCGTTTACGGGATTCCCTGTCATCTATATCGGAACTGGACTGCTATTTTCCGATGGATGGTGGACTAGAAACTTTAGGTCTCCATCGAGGAGAGCGATGCTTGTTGAGCCTAACGATTTGGAAAATTCAAGCAATGCGTTTGGCCTTCTGCATGGAATAGACACGGCTGGAGGACTGATTGCATCTCTCATTCTTATTTTGCTTGTCTACTTTGGATACGAATTCATGATCATATTTCTCTCTTAGATTTTTCCCCTGGTTAATTCTACTATCCTGCTGATAACAACCAGATCAACCACCAAAAAGAACATGAAGATAGAGGATAAGAGCAGCAAATCGTACAAATCAACTTACGCTGGAATATTGAAGGCCACTTCCCTGTTCGGATTCAGTTCTTCTAACAGAGGCTTCCCAATACTTACTAGTGTTAAGGAATTCTCATCAATAACAAGAGGCTTGTTTGTTTTCCCAGTATATCTGGTAACCACATCCGCAATGGGATTTCTATACTCCAGGGTGAAGATAAGGAGTGAAATCGACTGACTTCGGATGGTCGGATAAATACTGTCAGGGTTGGGTAGTTTCTTAGTATACCTCGTTGTAAAATTTCATTTCCCTGTGTTACTCTACTTTTTGGGACCTGTTCTTTTGGAAATGGGGCTAGGTGGAATGGAAACTTATGAGCCTATGATCGTTCCCAAGATCGTTGCTGGTGAGAAAACGGCATACGGGATTGGGAGCTCTCAGTTCCTTTGGGAGCATCAGCTTATTTATAGGAAATCTCATGATGGCGGTACTGTATACGTTCTCATCTGCATATTCATACGCATATGCCACGATAGTCACAGTTCTCGGTGGAATAATCGTCATTTATTTCGCCGGGAAGAACAGCAAGAGGATGTTCAGGTAAATAATCTGATGTCTACCATTCACCATTCTATTCTTTGAGTTGCCAAATTGACTTACACTCTAATATCAGGACTGCATTAACCAGCCGAAGGATATGAAATTCAGTCGGTTGATAATCAACAGGAAAATTGTGTTAGCGATAGAAGAGGAGGGGAAATATATCTCTGTCGCAGAACTGCTAAAACGAGATGAAAAATTCACTGACCTGGATTATCTGTTTGACCACACTACCGTGATAAAGGAAGAAATGAAGAAGGGGAACTACTCCTATCTTGACAGTAGGGCTTTTCGTTACGCGCCAGCTGTGGGCAATCCGGGAAAGATCGTATGCATCGGGCTGAATTATAAGAGGCACGCAAGGGAGATCGGTGTTGAGATTCCCAGAGAACCTGTTATTTTCAGCAAATTCACCAACTCATTAGCAGGACATCTGGATAAAGTACCGATTCCGAGGATGTCAAAGCAAGTTGACTACGAGGGCGAGTTAGGGATAGTGATAGGCAGGAAGACGGTCAACGTCAAAGTGAATGAGGCTCTAAACCATGTTTTTGGGTATTTTATCGCCGATGACGTTTCGGCAAGAGACCTTCAGATGAGGTCCGGGCAGTGGCTCCTAGGAAAAACTTGTGACAAATTCGCACCGATTGGTCCCTATATTGTTTCAGCCGAGGAGATAACGAATCCAAATAACCTTGCAATCAGGACTTATGTCAATGACAAGATAAGACAGGAGTCTAACACCTCTGACATGATCTTTTACTGCGACTTCATCGTATCCCATATCTCCAGACATTTCC
>JAKATW010000095.1 GCA_021827945.1 Thermoplasmata archaeon | reverse complement strand
AAGTTACCAGAAGGAAGACGGCAAGGGCCGCTATCAGGAACTGCATGAGGTTGAGTGTGAATATTGAAAGGACAAGTCCAGCAGCGAAGAGAACAATCGCCAGATACTTCGCAGACTTTCTGGACACCTGGCCGGAAGGGATTGGCCTCGTCGGATGATTTATCTTATCGGTATCAGAATCGAAATAATCATTCAGGATATTTCCGCCCAAAAGTATGAGAAAGACCACAGCCATGGCTAGATAAAGCCGGGGATAGAGCAGTCCCCTGAAGCTTTCAACTGCGATCACTCCTCCTATCACCGTTCCAAAGGAGGCCATCACTGCATTGACAGGTCTCATTAAGGCGAGATATCCTTTCATGCCTACCACCGAAAGGTCTTCTATTAAATAAGCTCTTTTAAATATTGATTTTTTATAGAGAACTAACTATTTTAATGAATTCGTCCTTTCCAACGTCAGATTTGATTCCCTTTTCGTTGAAGTTTGTGTTACCCGCTTTGTATCCCTTATTTTGAAGTTCTCCTATTATAACCGACTTCTTCACCTCTCTCTGGCCGTTGGAATTCTCGTAGAACAGGAACATCATGTCTTCGTTCTTGAAGTTCTCAAACAGTTTCCTGGTATTCTCAGAAAATTGGAAGTCCTTCATTCTCTCTAGCGCATCTTGATCGTACAACTTCCCGGTGTAGAGCGGTCCAATGTCCTCTCCATCGACTGCAGCTATCCTGACATCCTTCAGGGAATCGTCAGCGACCTTGTTCCCTTTCTTGAACCTGACAAAAACTCGTATGAAATGGCCATCCCTCAGGACTAGCAACGGCTTGCCTGATCTTCCCAGTGCTGCCCCACGCTCAATGACGTATTTCGTGAATATCCTGGTAGATATCTCCCTCGAGAACGTCCCCTGTACGGATCTGGAGCCATAGATCCTCATTCCCTTGTGCAGCGACTTCCCCTCAAGATTGGCAGTATCTGTCATAGTGACGCCCACTATTCCATTATTTTTCAGGTTCATTATTGCAGCATCCAGTAACCCTGAAGGCGTCCCGAACGGATCGACGTCGATGTAGTCCCACTTTCTAGACGAAACTGCGCAGAAGTAATCCCCCCTCATTATCTCCAGGTCCAGAGAATTCAATTCAGCATTCCTCTTCTCTATCTCCGTGTTCCTCGGGTCGATGTCATTAAGCACGACCTGCCAGTCAGTCTCCTTTGCTATTCTGAGGCCTCTGATTCCAGTGCCAGCCATCGAGTCCAGTGCAATCCCAGGCTTTAGAGACTTCAAGAGCGCTACTGAAAGGTCCCTGGAAGCCTCCATCGTTCTGTTGTAAAAACCAGGGGATACGCTTCCCGGTCCCTTCTCAAAAGTGGAAATAGTTTCTATGTCTATTTTTCCTTCATGTACAATCAAGCTTCTTCTCCCTTGAGGAGCTGTGCTATCTTGTAGGGAAGAAGTGTCCTGTTTATCTGTGTCACTTCCAGGCTCCTGACATCGTCCCTCTTCTTCACCTCCTGGAGAAGAGGGTTCCTTCCCTTCTTGTGGAGAGTGAGTATCATCATCTTGTCAAGCTCCAGTACTTCCTTCACTATCTCTGTATATGGTTTACTCTCCTGCTCTATCTTTCCAACTTCGTCTATAACGATTACATCTGCATTATCCCTAGACCACTCAATTGCAGGCACAGCCACCTGATCGAATGCCTTGAGATCTACTCCAAACTTCCCGATCCTGATCCTTGAGTTTATGCTCTTGTGCGCGAATATGATGGAGGTCTTGCTGTGCCAGTCCAGTACCTTGAGGCCCACTGCTTCCTTTCCGTCCATTACTTTCTCTGTCAGTATCCCCCCGACAATGTTGCCTTCTTTTTCCAGTATGTCGATGGTCTTCAAAAGTGTCTGGGTCTTTCCAACTCCAGGTAGTCCTGCCAGTGAAATCTTGACCTTCATTCCTTGAGCACCTTGAACCTCATTAGGGGGTATCTCATCGCAGATACCCATGCCATCTCTCCTTGCACAGTGGCTTTGCCGTACTTTATTTGCACCTTGACGTCCATCATGTCCCCGAGTAAAGTCTTGTACTTGTATGCTGGTTTAGCCCTCCCGACTTTCCTCCTATCTATACCTATCTTTACCTTAGTGACAAAGGGTTGAGCGGCAACTGCTTTCTCTATTGCTCTCTCAAGAGAGTCGACGTTGCTGTCGTTGATTGGTATTCCAGTATATTGGTGATAAATCGAACCTAGTTTGACGCCAGCCTCGAAAATTGCTCTCTCTTTATCAGAACAAGAAAAATAACTTGATGCGGGATCGACCACGTTTAGTGATAACCCCATCGATAATAAAATTTATTTTGATTATAGAGAGAGCGACTCGAGTGCAGATAAGTGCAGCAGGAGACCATATTTGAGAGATTCCTCATTCAAGTCGAAGATGCTGGAGTGTTTGGAGACTTCTCTTCCCTGGATCTTTCCCGTTCCAAGGAATGCGAACGCACTCGGGATACGTGAGCAATAGAAAGCGAAGTCCTCTCCTCCCATTGTTGGATTTGCCTTTACCGGTTTGATGTACTTTGACGCAACCGAATCTACAAGGCTGGCAAATTTGTCATCGTTTATGAGAGGAGGCAATTCTCTCGTGTAGGAGACATCAACGTGCTCGCCCCTCAGACCGGTCACTTCCCGCTCGATGATCTCTGAGTCTTCTCTGGTGTAAGTCCGCACCGTCCCTCCAATATTCATTTCAGCCGGAATTATGTTCTTGGCCTTTCCACCGTTTACGTATCCGATACTCAATACCGCAGAATTCAGGGGATCGATCTTTCTTGCAGGAACTGTCAGCAGGTACTGTATTATCCTTGAGGATTCCAGGACTGTATCGTAAGCTAGGTGTGGGTAGGCGCCATGTCCTCCTGCTCCCTTGACCCTCACTTCGAAACTGTCGACGGCTGCCATCGCCTTACCCCTGCAGATAGAATATTCACCTACGCTGAGCGATGGCCAGACGTGAAGTCCAAACGTGTGTGAAATTCCATCGAGAGCCCCTCCCTCGATCATCATTGTTGCTCCCTGTCCGATCTCTTCACCTGGTTGGAAGATGAATCTGACTGGTTTCAGGCTCATCCTCTTGCAGTAGATCATCGCACCCATAAGGACAGAGGTGTGCAAGTCATGTCCGCAGGCATGCATCCTTCCCTTGACCTTTGAGGAGAATGCAAGGCCGGTCTCTTCCACTATCGGCAGAGAATCCATATCGGCCCTCAGTGCTATCTTCGGCGATTTCCCTGAGTCGATGATCAAACCGTTCCCGACTTCCCTCACCGTGTACCCCAGATCAGTTGCAAGTTTCTTGACATAGTTCTTTGTTTCCACTGTTTCCATTCCAAGCTCCGGATTCTCGTGGATGTGCCGCCTGTATTCAACCATCAGTGGATATATCTTCTCAACTTCTGTTAGATCAATCAAGCAATCTCCCTCCCTCCACCTGTACTCTGTTTAAGAATTCATAGTCCAGAGTTATGCCTGTCCCGTTTTCTTTGTGTGGTGTTATCCTCCCATCATTCATCTCAAATAATTCGTTTGTTATGTCTTTCTTGAAGTACCTGCTGTTCGGTGAAGTATCTCCAGGCATGTTGACCAACGCGTTGGATGCGAGGGAGATGTTGAATGATCTTCCGATACCTGTTTCTAGCATGCCTCCAATCCAGATCTTCACGTCGTTCTCCTTTGCCTTCTCCATTATGTCCAAAGAATTCTGCAACCCTCCGACTCTGCCAGGTTTTATGTTGATCACATCGACCGCTCCCCTCTCGATAGCATTCAGGGCTGATTCAACAGACTCGATGCTCTCATCCAGACAAATTGGAGTCTTCAATTCCTTTCTCAGTAGTGCATGTCCATTTATGTCTTCCAAGGGAAGAGGCTGCTCTATGTATTTGAGATTGAACTCGTCAAGTTTCTTCAGGATTTTGAAGTCGTTCCTCGAGAAACCTTGGTTGGCATCGACGCTCAGGGGTATATCTCCGAACCTGTCCCTGATCGCCTTGATGAGTTCCACATTGTAACCCCTCTCAATTTTCACCTTGATTCTCCTGTACCCTCTTTTCACTGAATCTTCTATCGTCTTGAGTTCGTCTTCTATCGTCGACATCCCTATAGAAATCCCGACGTCAGCATGTCCTTTACTCTTTCCGAGGAATTTGTGCAGCGGTTTCCCCTCTCTCTTTGCGTTTATGTCCCACAGGAGCATCTCCATAACTCCCTTCGCCATGTTGTGTCCTCTGATCTCTTTCGCCTTCTCATTGAATCTGTAAGGTTCGAGATCCGGTGAAAACATTCCCTTGAGATGGTTGTTTATCACGTGCAGTACCGTGAAGTTGTCTTCATATCCGTACAGAGGAGCCTCATCCGTCACGGCTTCGGCAAATGCCCTGGTCTCTCCCTCCCGGTACGACAGAATTATTGCATCCCTTGTGAGTTGTGTCCCAAAACTCGTCTTGAATGGTTTCAAAAGGGGATTGGAAATCTTACTATAGGATAACATATATCTCAAATGAATTTCACCAACTAATATTTTTGTAGCATGCTGC
>JAKATW010000054.1 GCA_021827945.1 Thermoplasmata archaeon | reverse complement strand
CGTATCTCGTTGCAGGCATCGGTCTACTTGCAAACGGTCTGATAGTCCTGTCTATGAAGGGGTTCAGATCATTGAAATATGTCCCAGCTGATCCAGAAAAGTGACAGGGTAAGTGGTTTCTCCCTTCCGGGTTACCTCTAAGCTTTTATTCAGAATAGAGATACGCTAAAGGTCAGAGTGAAGTTGGGTAGGCTATATGTAGATGGGTTGGGAGTTTTTGAGGGAGAGTCCATCGGCAGGGACATTATTTCTCAAGGAGAACTCGTCTTTACGACTTCACCTTCAGGATACATCAAGTCCATAACAGATCCAAGTTATTCAGGTCAAATTCTGGTTTTCTCTTTCCCGTTTATAGGTTCCTATGGTATCGGGGAGAAGGGAGAGAGCGGTCGACCTAGGGTGAGGGGTGTGGTGGTGAATCACGTTCCCGAGCTGCTAAAGTCGGATTTTTCAGAATACCTGGAAAAATGGGGAATACCTGGTATAATAACGAAGGACACAAGGAAAATAGTCGACTACATAAGAGTGAACGGAAACAAACTCGGTTCATTCGGTATTGACAAATTTGTCGATCCATACAAATCGAATCTAATAGATGAAACGCTAGAGAGTGAGAGTCCTGGGGATGGAAATTTACTCCTTGTTGATCTAGGACTGAAGAGAAATATACTGAAATTCTTGGGAGATTATTCGGTGACAGTAGTTCCGTACAACAAGCTAGTTCCGAAGTGGATAGATATGGTAGATGGAGTCATAGTATCTAATGGGCCAGGGGATCCTACGCACGTCGATCTCGTTCAATTTGTGAAGAGGCTGAAGACAATAATCGAAACTAAACCAACACTAGGGATCTGTCTCGGACACCAACTGATCTCTCTGTCATTGGGGATGAGGACGGAGAAGATGAAGTTCGGTCACAGGTCTATTAACCATCCGGTAGAGGATCTTTCTACCGGCAGAATAGGGATAACAACACACAACCACGGATTTACAGTGGTGTTTGACGGATCGAGGGGGGCTGAAGAGAGGTTTCGCTCCATGAATGACGGAACGAACGAAGGACTGGAGGGCAAGAATTTCCTGACAGCACAATTCCATCCAGAGGGGGGTCCTGGACCAGTAGATGAGCTCTCGATCTTTGAGGAATTCAGGAGGATGGTAAGTGGGAGTTAGTCCGCCACCCAAGAAGGTCCTGGTGATCGGTTCGGGACCCATTGTTATAGGACAGTCGGCAGAGTTTGATTACTCTGGAAATCAGGCAATAAAGGCGTTAATGAGGGAAGGAATCGAGGTGATTGTTGCCAATTCAAATCCAGCAACCATACAGACCGACAGGAGGGAAGGAACCAAACCGAAGATGATCCCCCTGGATGAGGGGAGCATCACTGGATTGATAGATGAGGAGAAGCCAGATGCCATCCTTGGTACCTTTGGAGGGCAGACCGGGTTGAACCTGCTGGTGGAACTCTGGAAATCGGGGGTTCTCTCATCGAGAAATGTGAAGATTCTCGGTACCCAACCCGAGGCAGTTGAAATAGCAGAGGACAGATTGAAATTTAAAGAAAGGATGGTAGAAATCGGAGAACCGGTTCTAGAATCTTACTACTGTTCCACAATCCAGGACTCAATAAAACAATCGAAGCAGTTAGGCTTCCCAATAGTAGTAAGGCCATCATTCACCCTGGGAGGCTCTGGAGGGGGGATCGCCAGAAACGTAGAAGAACTGAGGTCAATAGTTGAACAGGGTCTCTACTTGTCAGAGGTTGGATCCATCCTGATCGAGAAGTCAGTCATAGGTTGGAACGAGCTAGAGGTTGAGGTCGTCCGAGACTCGAGTGGAAGCAAGATTGCGGTGTGCACTATGGAGAACGTTGACCCTATGGGAGTGCACACCGGTGATAGTATTGTCGTCACCCCTTTCCTGACGCTCAACGATCTCCACTATCAGAGAATAAGGAATTCTGCCCTCAAGATAGCGGAGAGGCTCAACATAGTTGGTGCCTGCAACGTACAGTTTGCATTCAACGACGAGAGTGGTGAGTACTATGTCATAGAGGTCAACCCGAGGCTTTCAAGGTCTTCTGCACTTGCATCCAAGGCAACTGGTTACCCGATAGCAAGGGTTGCAGCACTGATATCACTCGGAAAGAAACTCAATGAAATAGAGAACACCGTTACTGGGGAAAAGAACGCTGCGAGAGAACCGGCGATTGACTACGTCGTTGTGAAGTGTCCGGTTTGGCCAATCGAGAAGTTTCCCGAAGAGGACTTCAAACTTGGTACACAGATGAAGAGCACTGGTGAGGCAATGAGCATAGGGAGAAGCCTCACGGAAGCATTCAGAAAGTCATTGAGGTCCACAGGAATGCTCTACAGGAAGGTAGTTTTCGATGAGTCCCTCCTGTCAGTTCCCAATCCCGAGAGGGAATTGCAGATATTCGAGGCATTCAAGAGAGGGTATTCCATAGAGAAGATAGCATCCCTGACGGGGTGGAAGAAGCTATTTGTCAGCGAGCTCATAGCAGCTTTCAGGGAGGATAACAGCCCAACTGGGTTTTCGATAGTCGATACATGTGCAGGTGAATTCGATGTCAAGACTCCTTACTACTACTCGTCCGATCCAGGGGGGAGGATAGCGGGGGACGCTATTGTCCTCGGAGGCGGGCCTATCACGATAGGCCAGGGAATAGAATTTGATTACAGTTGCGTCCACATATCTCAAAGTCTCAGGAAGAAGGGGATTAGGGTCATAATGGTAAACGATAACCCTGAAACCGTTTCCACCGATTTCGATGAAAGCGACTATCTTGTCTTTGATCCAGTAGATTTTGAGACCGTGAAGAATGTAGTGAACAATTCAACCGCGAAATTCCTGGTACCATGGTTCGGAGGGCAGAGGCCGATAAACATTCTAAGGAGAATTCAGGAAGAGTTTGGAGATCGGATAAATATTCTTGGAACGTCCGTAGAATCCATCGAAACTCTGGAAGTGAGAGAGAAGTTTGCAGAGCTGATGAGGGACATGAACATTCCTTACCCAGAATATCTCTTCTCCTCAACGGAGTCCTTTATGGAAGTGGTGAAGAAGCTGTCGTTTCCCGTTATCGTCAGGCCTTCTTACACAATATCTGGAGCCCACATGGCCATCCTAAAATCAATGGGGGAGGCTGAAGAATATCTGAAATTTCACGGCAGGTTCGTAAAGGAATTTCTGGTAGAAAAGTATCTTGAAAATTCCATTGAGGCCGAGATAGATGGGGTATCGGACGGAGAAGGGGTCTTGATACCGGGAATAATAGAACACATTGAAGAGGCTGGGATCCACTCGGGGGATTCAATCAGTATATTCCCTTCCAGAAACATTCCGAATCACATTCAGGAGACGATGAAGGAATATACAAAGCTGATTTGCAGAAGGCTCGGCATCGTGGGCCCCATAAACATCCAGTTTGCAATAAAGGACAACGTCGTACACATCATAGAAATCAACCCACGATCCTCTAGAACCTTCCCGTTCGTTTCCAAGATCTCTGGAATAAACTTGTCTGAGATCTCCGCAGATGTGTTGTTCGGAAACAAACTGGTAGACAAACCAGTATCGAGAGAAACTGTGGGGGTAAAAGTGCCTATTTTCCCGTTTGACAAATTAAAGGGTTCCGATGTAGTGCTGGGACCAGAAATGAAGAGCACGGGGGAAGTAATAGGAATAGGAAAGGATCTAAGGAATGCCCTTCTCAATGGATACAGGGCGGCAGGGTATGACATTTCCAAAGAGGGGGTAATAATATCGATTACTTCAAAAAAGATCAACGAATTTTTAGGGATAGTCAGAATTATAAATAATTCAGGGAAGGTCATTTACAGCACCGAGGGGACGCACGACAGACTGGCAAAATATGGTATCAATACGGTGAAAATCAAGAAAATATTTGAGGGAAGCCAAAATGCCTTAGATCTACTCAAACTGGGAAATATCTCTGGGGTTGTAAACATACTCTCTGAGAATTACAAGTCTGAGAATGATGGAAAGTTGATGAGGAGGGCATGTTATGAAAGAAAGGTCCTCTACATGAGCACGCGAACCCAGGCTGCAGCCTTTGCAGAAGTGATCTCTGATCGGAACTTGCCTGTTATAGAACCGTGGTCGAGGCAAAGATAAGAAATTCCAAAAAATTTTAGTATGTGCTTAACACCTCCTTGGAACAATCTGATGGCCAACCTGAGGGGTTAGTTTAACACGAAAGTTTGAAGCAAAGACTGTATAATTGATTTTGGAAATGGTCTAGACTATTTAATAAATTTAGTGTAACCAAATTTGTTTAACCATTGGGATTAAATTATCGAAAAACATATCCAATTGGGTGTTGACCTATGGGAAGTAAATTATCCATAATTTTGTTCAGCGGAACGACAGACAAGATTCTTTCTGCAGGAGTTTTATCGCAAGCGGGCGCTGCAATGGGATCAGAAGTGAATATTTTTGTGACATTCTGGGGCTTGCTAAGCTTTACGAAGGGAGAAAAGAAAATGATGCTCCCGAAAGAATTTGAACATATGGGGCCAGCGTTGATGCAGGGACTGCAGAAGGAACACGTGAAGTCCTGGTATGAAATGATAATGGAAGCCAAGGAATTCGGCGCGAAAGTCTATGCGTGCTCTATGGCGTGCGGTGTCATGAACATCAAGAGGGAGGATTTGGACCCAATAGTCGATGACATGGTTGGAGCAGCGGCATTCCTTCAGAAAGCTGAGGGCGGCCAGACTCTATTCATATAGGGTGGAACGAATGGATACAACAAAGATAATTGACTCCAGAGGGGCTGCCTGTCCCGGTCCGATAACGGATCTTGCAAGAGCTTACAGGAACTCTAAGGTAGGAGATATTTTAGAGCTATGGGCAACAGATAAAGGAGTGAGAGCGGATACACAGGCGTGGGCAACGAAAACAGGAAACGAGATACTGGATGTGAAGGAAGACCCTGAGAAGATCGTTGTCAAAATCAAAATAAACAAGAGATAAAGCGGAAGATGACGATGAAGAAGGTTTTGATAATAGGTGGAGGTGGTGGAGGGCTCATCCTTGCCAACCATCTTGATACAAATGAATATGATGTAACGGTTGTAGATAAGAGCGACCAGCATTTCTATCAACCCTGGTTCTTGTATGTCGCCTTCAAAGGCTCAAAGAGGAAGATATCCAAACCGATCGGTGAGTTGATTAAACCGGGAGTTAACTTCGTAAAGGATGAAATCAGCACTATCAACCTAGACGAAAAGAAAGCCTACGGCTCAAGAAAGGGAATATACGATTATGACTATATCGCCATTGCCACAGGTACTGTTCCAGATCCTGATGTAATTCCCGGACTAAGGCAGGTCTACGAAGAATATGGGGATTACCATACCAACGTCTGGAACTCCGAAAAACTGTGGTCACATGTAAGCAAATTCAAGGGAGGTACTATTGCGATTGGACAGGCCTCGCCTACGTGCAAATGTCCTCCGTCCTTACTGGAAGGTGCATTCCTATTGGAAGAGCATCTCAGAAAAGTGGGACTAAAGGATAAGACAAGGATAGTATTCTTTACCCCGTTCCCCAGGGCATACCCGGCTGAGCCGATGAACAAGGTCGTTGAACCCATGGTTCGGGAAAGGGGAATTGAGGTTATGCCTTTCTTCGATGTTGATACAATCGATGTGCAGAACAAGACAATTACTTCTCTGGAAGGGGATTCACTGAAATACGATCTTCCGATAGTAGTACCTCCATGCAGGGGGACAAAAATAAAAATAATTCCAGAAACAGTACAGGATGAGGATAGATTCATCAAGGCAGACAAGAAGTATATGAAGATCGCTGGTTATGATGACGCATTCGCCATAGGCGACTGCAACACTCTACCTACGTCCAAGACCGGAGTCACGGCGCATCTTGAAGCAATGGCTGTTTCCGAAATTATTCAGGGGAGATATGCAGAATTCAATGGAAGAATCAATTGCCCATTCGACACTGCATATGGCAAGGCAACGTTCGTAATAGCGGATTATAACAATCCCGTGGCACCTTATCCTCCAACCAGGGTAAAGCACATGATGAAAATGACAATGGCAAGAATCTACTGGATGACATTGATGGGGACGGCAGATCCTATCTTTGAGCAGTTCTTCAAATTCACTAGACCAGAAAAACTTAACAAAAAGTACGCTACCTCAGAATAAATTTTTTCTATTTTTATTCTTTCAATTCTCTGTAAAAATCTCTACTAAGGGCCCAATATCTTTATTGCAGCCTTGACAGGGACCACACATATCATCTTCATGTTGTCTTTTGCAACTATGGTGTGTTTTACTCCCCCAGGTATGAAAAGAAAAGATTCTTTTTCCACAGGAATTTCTTTACCGTCTAGTTCTGCTCTACCCTTTCCTTCCAAGATAAATATTTCGTGTTCGTAATCGTGGCTATGGCTTGGGGTAGATTTCCCCATGGGTACAGTTATCAATCTCATGGAGAAATTCTCTGCCCCGTCTCTGTGCGTAATGAGCCACCTGATTTTTCCTCCGCCCTCTAAATCCAGCTCTTCTACTTCAGAAGCTCCTTTTACAACTGGTCGAACCATTGTTCAATATCGCACTTTTCTATATGAATATGGCTACTTTCCCAGTTTATCCGGATTCGGCCAGGGAAAAATTGTCTCGGAGATTTTATTTCTCTTGTTTGCAACAAGCGCCATCATGAAAATCAGCGAGGACAGTCTATTAAGGTACTGGAGTGATAGTGGGTTGACCTTTTCGATCAGATTCAGCTCCACCAGCCTTCTTTCTGCCCTCCGGGTTACTGCACGGGATAGTTGCAGACTGGCTGCCTCCTGGGTCCCACCGGGGACAACGAAGAGCTTTATTTCTCCAATCTCCTTTAGATACGAGGCTATTCTACCTTCCATCCAAGAAACGCCATCTTCTCTGAGTTTACGCCCCTTGCCAGAAGTCAAGACTTCTTCTCCGAGGTAGAATAAGTCCATTTGAACCTTCGATAGATCGTCTCTTATATCAACCCATGAAATCTGAACCTTCGAATATCCGATTTGAGCTATCAACTCGTCTAGCGTCCCCTCCCATTCGATTATTGGATTATCCTTCCTAATCCTGTTTCCTGATGAAGTGTCAGTTTCTCCGGAATCTCCACGTCTTGAATACACCGGTTATTATCAGAATCCTATATTTCTCATTTTGGTGACCCGCCAGACTCAAAAGTCTGTGAAGATTTTTCATTTGTTGATAACAGTACTTTATTTATTACCAGGAATCATGAAATTCACCGCATCAAGGATGAAGTGGGTAGAATCATATTCCATTGCATTATTTATTTTTGTCTACCTGGAGAGTAAACAGCTGAATCAGATCATTCAGTCCCAGGTTATAGACTATGGTCGCTATGATATAATTCTGCACCACAGTCAAAATGAGACCTATGTTTTTGGAGTAGTTATAGAAGCCGAGGTATCTTCCAGAATAATTCGATAAACTGACGTTAATCACTGTGCCTCGGGAGACGTCATCCTCAATTATTTGCGTCAAATGCGACTCGAGGTAACGGTAGCCTGATAATGCCGTTTCGGCAGAAGTGTTCTTGATAATAATTATCACAGCGTTTGGGGAAGAGAAGTTCCCTCCAAATGGTGGAATAGGAGTACCGTTTGTATAGTCGGCGCTGGCTACGTCATTTCCAGTTGGAAGAAACGGTTCGTTCCAGCTACTGCTATTTGACATTAAGGAGTCAACTTCGGTTGTTGATAACATCACATTGTTTGCAGAGAGAGAACTGCCTAAAGAAACTGAATGCACTCCGTAAATTCCAACAGTCAATACTATCGAGACAACTAACACAATAACTATCTCCTTCGTTATTTTTGAAAGCTTCCTCTTCTTCTCATGTGTCAAGGAGTCTCATGCCCTCCCTGCGTTTCCATTCCGATTCAGTGATCCTCTCCTGGCTTGTTTTCTTCACCATCACGCAGTGTTAGATGCGGCAGACTTAAGGTTTATTGTTACCAAGTTCGGATAAAGAGCAGATATATACCTAAAGAGCAGTAGTAACTTTTATAAAAGTATTAGTTGAATCAATATGAAAAGAACTATTCAAGCGGAAGTGATTTCAGAATTAATAAGGGGCAGTGTGATGACTTTAGCCTTAACTGAGTATGATGAGTGACAGGCGATCTGATCTGCTCCTTTCACAAATCATCCTAGGGTATGTTTGTTAACTTCATTGAAAAATAAGTCAAAATTACCATTTTCGAATGCTTCCTTTATCATTCTGTAGAACAGAGAAGTCTCTGTTTCTGGGATCAGATCATTTATCGCCAGCAACACTCCTTGCCTGGTCGATATCAGCTCTCTCAGGTTTCCCTCTAGTACCCTAATCCTGTGATCGATGTCCTTCAACATTTCAATCAGGTCTTGAAGATTCCCTTCAGGAGCTTCATTCCCTTCTTCCTTGTCATCGCCAAATACGGATATGCTCTC
Organism: Thermoplasmata archaeon; assembly: GCA_021827945.1. Lineage (GTDB taxonomy): Archaea > Thermoplasmatota > Thermoplasmata > Thermoplasmatales. The sequence continues at coordinate 15,501 of JAKATW010000054.1, read as the reverse complement.
TATGAATTGAAGAAGGGAGAGGAGGGGATGATTTGCCTTGTATAGAATCCTCGGTGGCCCCTCATCGGATTCTATTTTCCCCACCTTGAAGACTAGTCCGCTGTCTTCCAACAATTTGATGTGCTTTGCAATCAGCTGCTGTGAACTCCCAAGAGATCTGGCAAGTTCAAAAGTGTAAGACGGCCTGATGGAGAGAATACTGAGTATTTTTCTTCTGATGTCGTTGTCTATTAGGTCCAACAGGTCCGTCGACATGCTTACTCTATCGGGATTCTCTTTCCTTCTTTCTTCTTCATGGGGGGCTTTTTCACTATTATGTCTAGAACTCCATTAGAATAAGAAGCTTTAACGTTTTCTGGAGGAATATCGTCATCGAGCTCCACTTCTTTGTAATACTTTCTCCCCTCTTTGTCCACCTTCACGACCAGGACATTTTCATTGGTCTCGATCGAAATATCGTTCTTTGTCACTCCTGGAATCTCCAAAGTGATGTCCGTTTCCTCCTCTCTCTTCTGGACATCCGTTATGGGTTCTCGGTATTCCATGCTGGGGAGCTCGGAATACTCTCTTGGAATGTTACCGAATTCCTTGAATTCTGGTTTCCCGTCTGGTCCGAGTCTATATGTAAATCCATAAACATATGTTCCCGGCTGGTCCTGTTCCTTTATGTTTTCAATCTCATCGAACGTATCAAACCATCTCTCCAGGAATTTTCTGTATTCCCTATCACTGTTCTGCAGGAAGTCCTGGACGTCGTCCCAGAAGTCGTCATCTCTCTTTCTTATCTTTCTACCTACCATGTTTACCACCTTCGGTTAACAACCTCTTGTTGAGTAGTAATCAACATCACATTATTAAATCTTGCTAACGTAGTCCACCGGGGATCGGAAAGACCTCACCTGACAGGGTAATATAGTGAGAGCAAGTAATATCAGATTCGAAACAAGTATCAAAGTACGAAGCTCTAAAAACTCCCCTTTTCACTTTAGCTTCTTGAGACTCCTATTATATTCCATTATCGTCGTTATAAGCGATAGGTGGCTGAATGCCTGTGGGTAATTCCCAAGGTATCTGTGAGTACCGAATTCTATCTCTTCAGGCATGAGGTTCACGTCATTTAGAAGGTCCATGATCATCATTATTCCATCATGTGCTGCCTGCAGCTGGCCGTTCTGAATCAGATTCCTTATGTACCAGAAAGATACCATCAAAAATGCGTTGTCTTCCCCACGGAGACCATCCTGAAGTGTGTACCTCTTGAAGAGGAATTTCTCAGGCATCAACTTATCTTCTATTTCCTTGAGGGTATTCCTGTATACATTGTCGGCCATTGTGCAGAAACCAAAGAGGGGAAGTCTCAGAAGGGCGGAATCCAGGTCATCCGTCTCATAACTCTGCCTAAAATACCCTTTCTGCGAGATGCCCTTCCCATAGATCTCTTCCCTCAGAGTTCTTGCCTCGTTCATCACCGAAAGAGCATGCTCCTCGTCCTCCATTCTGGAATAAAGCCATGACAGATCGGTCAGCGCCTTCCAGGCAAGTGCTTTTGAGTAGACATAGTTCCTCTTTTCTCCGCGTATCTCCCATATAGACGAGTCTGGTTCCCTCCAGATATTGATAAGTGAATTCCCTATCAGGAAGACCTTCTCCATCGTGTGTATGCTCAGGAAACCGGAGTTCTCGAGGAGCATACGCAGAGAAATTATTAGCGAGGCATATTGATCTATCTGCAGCTGGTTCCTCGCCCCGTTTCCTATTCTGACTGGAGCAGAATTCATGTACCCTGCAAGGTCCAGAGTCGACTCTTCTATCACAGAGTCCTCGCTTACCTTGTAGATCGACGTCAGTTTCCCATCCTTTTCGAACCTATCTATGATCGACAGGTAAAATTTCGTTGCCTCTTCTATGTACCCTAGCTGGACCAGCCCTTCTATCACATAGGCAGTGTCCCTGACCCACATGAACCTGTAGTCCCAGTTCCTCTCTCCACCGATAGATTCAGGGAGCGATGTTGTGGGTGAGGCAACCATGAAATTATTTGGGTCAAAGAAAAGCCCCTTCAGGGTCAGAAGGGACCGGTTCACGACGTCGTAGAAAATCCCCTGATACTTCGACTTCATCAGCCATTCTTTCCAGAACCTTCGAGTTTGCCAGAGTCGATCTTCGCTTGCGAACAGCTGGGGTGGGTAGGCTTTCTTCAGGTTATAAGTGGTGACGAGCCATCTCACCTCTGTGGCGGGGAGTATTATGGTGCCAGAAACAGAATTCTCTTCCACCTTAAGATCGAGATCGGTGGATAGAAACTGGCTTGAATTCTCAGAGTGAACCATGTAACCTTTGCTGTCAACTTTTTCCACGGATTTTCTTTTTCCAGTTGTGAAGGGATTGAAGTCGATCTCAATGTTAACGTCCGCGTATGTTTCTATTCTCCTATGTATCTCTGAGAAGTATACAGCATGCTCAAAACTCATCGGCAAGAAATCCATTATTGAGATTATCCTGTTCTTCTTGTCAGAAAACAGAGTGAAGAGGATGTTTGTATCCGGTTCATAGTACTGCCTTGACTCAAGATTTCTGTTCACAGGGCGAATGCTGAAATAACCTCCCCTCTCCCTGTCAAGTATTGAAGAAAACACCATCTCGGAATCAAAATTTGGGAAGCAAGCAAAGTCAACTTCGCCATGCTTTGAAACCAATGCAGCGGTCCTGTTGTTCAGGAGAACCCCATGGTCCTCGATACGTGGATATTCTGGATCGTTCGGCACCTTACATGAACTCAATCATCGTTTAAGCCTTTTCAGTAACTGGCCAAGAAGTGCGTGAGGCTTGATTCTCACTGTTCTCTCTTTCGATGCTCATAGAAATGATTTTATAACACTCAAAGGTGTCTAAAAAGGCAGATCTAATGAGTTTTCATAGCACTGGTCAAACTGATAACAAGATTGGCGATGGCATGATTGTGAAGGTCGCTGGTTCTCTGCTGCTGACCGCAGGAATATTATTCTTTCTGCTGAACACCGTTGCAGAGGGATTATATCCAAATTATAGTGTTGCATCTAATTATCTGAGTGATCTCGGAGCATTAGGTGCAAACACTTCCCTTTTATGGAATGGCATGCTCTTTATAGTTGGCTTGCTCTTCGCTATCTCGATGTATCTCCTGTTCTTCCGAGACACCCCTTTCAGAAAGAGGGCCGGACATGGAAGAACCACTCAAAATCTGACAGGTGTGCTATACATATTACCGGGGATCGGGTCCATCATAGTGTCACTGTTTCAGGAGAATTCGGTTCTTGGAGCTGCCGGACTTCACGATCTCGGAGCTCTGATAGCTTTTCTTTTCGGTGGAATTGCGGCAATCTATACGGCTAAGTTCACCAAATTTCCTTTTCGCTACTTTTCCGTATTGCTGGGATTGCTTGACCTGGTATTCATTCCAGTGTATTTCATAAGCAGTGCATCGATCGTCGGGCTTACTGAACGCCTGATTGTCTATCCTTTCATTATATGGGGGATCGCCTTTGGTTCATACCTTATCGGATCACCATATTTTGATAAGTCAGTACTTTAAAAAATTGGAAGAATAGAGTGCGTCGTGAAAAGTCAGTCCGAAGTGTTATGTGACATCTGCTGGGACTTGATTATCGATTTCGATATCGTTATATATATAACTGTACTTACCAGTATGGAACCTGCAGAGGATCGATGGAATAGAGGCATCATCTTCTTCATAATACTCACAATGGCTAAAGACGGACCAATATACGGAAACCAGGTCTCTAATCTGATATCTGAAAGGACTGAGGGCGCTTGGAAACCAAGTGCAGGATCTATTTATCCAGCTCTTGAACGACTGAAGCACAGAGGTCTGATTGAGAGATATGAAGAAGGCGGTAAGGTCATGTACAGGATCACCGAAAAAGGCTCCGCCTTTGTTTCGAAGATCAGAGAGAGACATTTCGAACGATCACCCATTTCCAAATTCATGGGCAAGCTGTGGATGGACGTGATGTCGCCAGAGGAAAGAACGAGGTTTATACTCAGTTCAGCTCAGCACACCGCAGACTCACTCGAGGAGAATCTGAAAAACATAAGAACTGGTCTGGAGAATTCAAGGCAATACGAAGTATTCCTGATGACCTATGAACTCGAGCTCGAGAAGACGCTAAAGATCCTCAGAGATGCAAGGAAAGAACTGAAAGGAAACCAAGAGGTGTAACAATGGAAAGAACAATTATAGAAACAAAGAACTTGACAAAGATTTACAATGGAAAAATTAGAGCCGTTGCTGATCTAAATCTTGAAATAAAAGAGGGAGAGATATATGGGCTTGCAGGCCCGAACGGCGCAGGAAAGACCACAACCATAAACATGTTGATAACTAGGATCTCTCCTACTGGGGGAACAGCAATTGTGGGAGGATACGATATCACAAAGAACTCTCTCGCTGTGAGGAGATTGATAGGTGTTGTACCGCAAGATTTTACAGCGGACGAAGACCTAACTGGAAGAGAGAACATGATGATGGTGTCTCAGTTCTACGACGTACCTAAGGCAAAGGCGCAGGAGAATGCAAAGACGCTCCTGAAACTCGTGGATTTGGAGGAAGCTGCAGACAGGCTAGTCAGGACCTATTCGGGAGGAATGCGTAAGAGACTAGAGTTGATTATCGGTCTTGTCCATGATCCAAAGATACTATTCTTAGACGAACCGACTCTGGGACTGGATGTTCAGACGAGAACTCAGATGTGGGACTACGTTAAGCAGATTCAGAGTAGGTTGAATGTAACTATCATACTCACGTCCCACTACCTAGAAGAGATAGACGAACTGGCTGCAAGGGTGTCAATAATAGATCATGGAAAGGTCCTGATAACAGGAAGTCCCGCAGAGCTCAAGGAGTCGCTGAAGGGGGATATAATCAGCTTGACTCTGTCTGACCAGAAGGGCGCCGATACAATGAAAACGATCCAGGGAGTCGTGGAGGTTACGGATATGGGGTCTAACAGTGTGCGGATAAAGGTGGTGAACGCAGACGAATCCCTGCCAAAGATTATAAACTTCATTTCTCAACACGCGCTTTCAACCACGAAGCTAACGGTGCAGAAACCAACTCTTGACGAAGTATTCCTCGAATACACTGGAAGGACAATCAGAGAGGCAGAAGGCGGAGATGATGCAAGGAAATTGGCTATAAACATGAGGAGGGCAAGACAATGAGTGGACTATGGCCCCTAACGGTAAGGGAACTCAAGAAGTGGGTCAGGAATCCCACTTTTTTCTTCACAGGACTTATACAACCAATCTTCTGGATAGCCCTGTTTGGAAGTGCATTTGACATCACGAAATTCTTCACCGGACCTACCGGAAGTGCAGCAGCCAGTTACATACTCGATGGAGCTCCGAATTACATTACCTACATCGTAGGAGGTGTTCTGACCACGATGGGCCTCTTTACTGCCATGTTCGCGGGGACACAGATCATATTCGATAGGAGACTGGGACCGATGGGAAGATTCCTGTCTTCTCCTATCAGGAGAAGCTCAATAGTATTCTCGAAGATCATATCTTCGGTAATCAGGATCCTGCCCCAAGTCGTAATTCTCGTGGTGGCGGCCTATCTCATTCCCAATGGGCTGAAATTCCCGCACGGGTTCACTATTGTGGACGTTCTTATAATGGCAACTGCAATTATATTAATCGCGTTCATATTCTCGTCCATTTTCAGCGTGATAGCAACCAGAATGACCAACATGCAATCTATATTCGGAATAGTGAACTTGGTCAATCTACCGCTCATGTTTGTAAGTTATGCAATGTTCTCCAGGCAGATGATGGCTAACTGGCTTGGAGATGTCGCACAGTACAATCCAGTATCTTGGTCGGCTGAAGCGATCAGAACGGTGATCATCAACGGTAGTTTAACGGCATCTCAGTGGACGCAGGTTGGGCAATGGTTGGGTGCTCTCGCTGCCCTTGCAGCAGGGCTTCTTTTACTCACGGCTTATCTTGTTGAGAAGGAGATAAGAGATTAGGTACAAAAGCGGCAGTCAAAGTGATTTCCTTTCTTTTCAATTTTTTCCTCTTAAGTTTTCAGTATTTCTCCATCATCCTTTCTTAAACAATCCAGAAAATCACGAAGATTCAGAAGAGTCGCTGCTACATAGCATTTGCATGAATCCTGTTGCTGCTCTTCAGGGAGCGCTCGAAAACAAAAGTGAAGGTTATAGCCATAACTACGGTTGCAAACACTGCAACTGAATAGTACGTGTTGTTTATGTAGCCCTTTGAGAGCGCTAACGAAGCGATAATTATACCGACTGCCCCTCTTCCTCCGAAAATTCCAAGGGATACCGAGGGGGTTATGCTCTTCATATATCTTCTGGAAAACACGTAGGCTGCGGCTCCACCGATCGATGTAGTTACCAGGATCAGGAAAACCATGTATGGGATTGCGGAAATCGGTATTATTGAAATCTCTAAACCAGAAATGCTAAAGAAAAGAGGAATGAAGAAACTCGAATTTATGCGCTGGAACGTTCGTTTTAGAATACCGTAGGTGTGTTCTCCTATCGAGTTTTTGTGAATTATGAGTCCAGAAAAGAAGGCTCCCAATACAAATGTGATCCCTATCTGTTCAAATAGAACTGACGCGGCAAGCCCCATCATTATGACAATTGCAAAAATGATTCCTTCAGTTTCCCTTCTGGTGAATCTATCGAACCTTCTGATCAGCATCTCAGATTTTGATTTCAGAAACATATCTAGGAAGTACAACCCAACGACAAATGCCGCAAGAGAGAATGAATCGACAGCTATAGTGAGGAGAGGCCTGTGGAAAGAAACGAGTATGATGAAAGCCACCGCGTCACTCATTGCTATTCCGCCCAGAAGTCTGAGACCATCGTCCATCTTTATCAGCCCTGATCGGACGAGAAGAACAGATGCAATTGATATGGATGGTATGCTCACGGCGAGTGAAGTGCTGACTGCCTCAATATAGGGCAATTTGAAGACAAGGATCGAACCGATTGACATCACAACAAACGGAACAATGAATGAGGTAACGGCGAAGGCAGTAACGTATCTAATATTCTTTGAAAAAATGTCGGAGGAAGCTTCGACACCAATCTGTAGAATTATAAAGAACAGCGCAAGAGTACTTATTGTAGACAGCTCAGACGAAGGTAAAATCAATCCAGTTAATGCAGGACCCAACAGGATTCCGGCTATTATTGCTCCCACTATCTCCGGTAATGAAAATGCGTTGAACAACTGTCCCAGACCTATAGCAACTATCAGTAGGAGCAGAATCTCAGTTATCAGGTCTAGCATTAGATGCCCTAGCCTACATCGGATATAAAACATTCTAACTGGAATCCATGGCAATCGAGGATCAATATCATCTATTCTCTTCTAGCTCAAGATATGCAAGGAACAGAAGCGGAAGCGCTATCCGCCTCAGTCGAAGGGAATAATGACACGATCTTACTTTGTCGACTTCACTTCATTAGGTGTATAGTTGGTTCCACCTATAGATTGGGCCATGTACCGCTTCGAAAGTATTGAGAACAGAACTGAGCCAGTGAATATACTTATTATGACGACATAGAACAATATGTTACCGAAAAGGGTGAATACCGTCGGGTCAGCTGAGAGTAATATTCCTGCAAGGACTATGACTGTGGAACCTCGCTGTACAAACGATGACATTAGAACAGTATCCTTACCGAACCACTTGGTTACTCCTTGAACAGAGAACACTTCAAAGAACCTAATCACAATGAGAAGTGCGACCAGAAATACGGCGATCATGATCCCCCGAAAATCAAAAATGTTCACCAGGATCCCTATGTAGACATAGAACAGGGTCATTACGAAGAATGTTATTTCCTGATTGAAGTAAGTCAGAGATTCAGTATCTATGATCCCAGAAATCTTCACTATTTTTGATACAGGCAGGGAATTGGCCATAATAACTGAAAAGACAAACACGGTAAGAATCGCAGAAGCTCCAACGTAATCTGAAACGCCCCACAGAACGAACAACATTGCTATTGTCGCTATGTAGTAGTGAGGGGTTAGAGCCTGTCTTAGGACTATTAACCAGAGGATCCCTACAACTCCTCCCAGTACTATTGCCTCAGAGATGCTCCCAAACAGATAGCCTGCTAGACCTACGACGCTCACCTGTTGATTGATTACACTAAGTATCAGGAGAACTGCAATTATGTTCATGACCGAGTTCATTATCGTCTCTACTTCGACTATGTGTTTCAGATCTTCACCCAAATTAATCCTAGATATCAGGGGCACGATAAATGCGACAGAGGTCTCTCCCAGGACTGCTGAAAGAAGTAGAGAGTCCAGGAAGGGCATTCTCAAGAAGTAATATAATATTGCCGTCAATATTAAAATAGTGAATATAAGATCTGCTGCAGCCATCACAACTCCTTTTGGAACAGCCTTTCCAAACCTCTTAAGATCCAATCTAAGAACACCGCCGAAAACTATGAAGATCAATGCAAAAGTGCCAACAAATCCTAGAAGATTCCGCATAAGCGAGAGATAGGCTGTGGGAATGATGCCTGTATAATGAATGATTATTCCGATAAGCAAGAGGAAGAGCATATCTGGGATCCTCTTCTTCCTGAATGCTATTTCACCTACGAAACCCAGCAGCAAGATGCCTGCTAGCAATAGTAAGAGTTCGTCGGTGTTAATCATTCAGGTTATAATCATACATTCATTATTATTCTTACCTTTCAAGAATATCAAAGAATTTAGGTGTCATTATCGCGCATAATAGCCATTTTCAAGATCCACTTGCCTCGGTTCTACGTAAAGGAACAGCACTGTAGGCAGATGCAATGAAAGGAAAAAATACTGCAGAGTCAAGGGTTTCACGTCCGTCGATAAACTTGTCCAAGTAAGAATGAATTAAAGGATCCCAGATCTGAAGTCTGCTCAGTCTTTGTTCCTTCCAGTCTTCAAGTATGGTCGACCAAAAGAATTGACACTAAGGTATTGGGGGAGCTATAAGAGCAAACATTACAGTTTATAATGTCTGAAAATGGGTTTCTTGAGCCCATCTATAACAACCATTGAAAGGAAGGAGAGGCCAAGTGAAATTGCAACAAACTCGATTCCAATCGACGTGACCAAGATACCGAGCCAAGATATCAATATAACGAAAGTTATGTCAGCAATCATAGCCACTATTAACCACTTCCCAGGCATCGAACTCCAGAACCTCCCTCTCTCTCTGACCATGAATACTGTGAAAAGTCCAGAAAATACTAGCATGTCAAATATGAATGTGTTGATTTGGCTGTGATCCAGCCCCAATCTCAGGCCTATCAGCAGTACGATGAAGGATTCTATCACCATGAAAGTGGCGAGGCTTACTGAGGATCCAAGGAGTGATCTGACGTTCCATCTCTCTGGATTAGCCGAAGGCCTTACACTGTCAGTGGCGATCGACATCGTCACAAAGTCATTTGCGAAAATTAGTAGGATTATGTCGAAGGGGGTAGTTACAAAAAACCTGAATAAAAAAAACGAAACTGTCAGGAAAACAACTACCTGAATCGTCTTTATTATCTTGTTGAGAGTATAAGTCAGCATTCGTTGAAAAATTTTTCTTCCGTCCTCTACCGTGTAGACTATGTCCTTGAGTCCTGGATGGGTGAGGACGATACTCGCAGAAGCCTTAGCGACGTCAGTTGCAGAGTAAACAGCTATACCCACTTCAGCCTGTTTTAGGGCAGGGGCATCGTTTACTCCATCTCCTGTCATTCCAGTAATGTGCTCCTTTTTCTGCAACGACTTAACGATGAAAAATTTGTCTTCCGGAAGTACCTCAGCGAATGTATCGCAATCCTCGACGTTCTTTTCCTCCTTTCTTACTTCCGAGATCCTACAAATTCTTTCACCTATCTGCAGTTCCTTCGAAATTTCTCTCGCTATGGGTGCAGAATCGCCAGTTATCATTCTCGTCCTGAGACCAAGAGAATTGAGTTTTTTGATTAGGTCTGCTGAGTCCGGCAGAGGAGGGTCACGAAGTGGTATAATGCCTACAAAAGACTTCTTTCCATTTCCAGAGATGCCAACTCCTATTGCCCGATACCCCCGGACTGCGAGGGAGGTGACTTTCTCGGTAATCTCATCTACTTTCCCGGGTTCAAACATTTCGGTGATTACTTGTGGGGCTCCCTTTGCCACAAGAAACTCCTGTCCGTCAAAATCTAAAAGACATTCCGTCCTCTTAGTTGAAGGATCAAATGGGGTAAACTTCTTGACTGTGAAACGTTTTGTATGGACATCCATCTTCTTTCCATAGTCGATTATTGCCAAGTCAATGGAATCCAAGCTTGATTCATTGCTGGCCGCCATTGCATAGGAAATCAGCTCTGCGCCTGTGATACCAAATGGAATTGGGTCAGAGACGGTCAACTTATTCTTCGTCAGGGTACCAGTCTTGTCGAAGCAAATTGAGTCCATAGTTGCCGCGTCTTCGACGGCACTTAGCTTAGTGACAAGTGCTCCCTTCTTTGAAAGGTCAATTGCTCCGTAAGTAGTCGCAACGGTGAACGTAGCAGGAAGTGCTACCGGTATAGATGCAATGAGTACGACGAGGGAAAAAGGAATTACTTCACTCAGAGGAACACCGAAAAAGAGAGAAAAGGCAACCAGCGCAAGTACAAGGACTATGTCAACTAACGCAAGATACTTCACTATCCCCAGAACTAGCTTTTCAAGGTGCGATTCAGATTTTGCAGTTTTCACCAGCTCCGCGGTACGTCCGTACAGGGTTTTGGATCCAGTGGTAAGAACCACGCAGTTTGCTTCGCCCCTATTCAGTGTAGATCCTGAAAATATTATTTCATTTGACGTTCTTTTGACTGGAACAGACTCTCCAGTCAGCTGGGACTGATCTACAGAGACTTCTCCGGACATTATTTTTAGGTCTGCCGGTACAACATCTCCCATTCTCACATATACAACATCTCCAGGGACAAGTTCAGCAGCAGGCATCTTTTTCCACTGTTTATCCCGTATGACTCTTGAGTTGACCCTTATCTTCTGACTAAGTAATTCAACGGCATTATCCGCTTTTGACTCCTGCAGGAATCCAATGAAACCATTGAATAGAAGGAGTGATATTATTATGTACGTGTCTATCTCCTTGCCTATAAGAAAAGTTATTACTGCAGTAATTTCAAGCATCCACGGAACTGGAGCCCAGAACTTCTTCAGGAATTTCAATGCTGGACTGGTCTTCTCTCCTTGTACGGTATTCGGCCCATACTTCTTTATCCTGTCCTCCGCCTCTTTTTCAGTCAGTCCTTCAGCTGTTGTCAGAAGTAAGCCAAGAGTCTGGTCGACGTCCATTTTGCTGTATTTGTTGTTTTCGTCCAAATCCAACTTTCTCTCCATCCAAATAAAGTAATTATAGATTATTGGAAGACGAATGGCAGTATGGAATGTTCTGAATAGCAAGGTAAGAAAAAAATGGGATACCAATTTGGTATGAAATTAACTTTGTATTTCTCTCCTGGCTTGCAGAAAGTTGTGGTTGACGGAAAAGGGAGACACTATTATGCACTATTCTCGAAGAGGAGAAAGAGGCGAAGATTGAGGTAAAAGGATGTGGGATAAGTGAACTATACGTAACGCAATAATTAATTGCGCATATTTTTATACATAGACGCAATCTTATATAGATACAAATGAAGAGACTGGAAGTAGATCAGAAAGATGACATGATCATCGCAATACGCAATGAAATTGTGCGATCTCCCGATGCAAGGTACGATCACAGGCTTCATGGGGTGCTGCTTGTTGCAAGCGGAATGAGCTGTTATGATACCGCTAAATTACTAGGTCATTCTCCAAGATCTGTGGAATCATGGATTTCCTCTTTCAACAAGAAAGGTTTTATCGCCCTATATGACAGGGAAAGATCTGGAAGGCCCTCTAGGCTCTCAGAAGATCAGATACAGAAGATAGACCATGATATCAGGAAGAGTCCTAGTGATTTCGGCTATCATCAGAACTTCTGGGACGGATTGGTTCTTCACAGGCACATCATGGATCACTACGGCGTGAGCGTGGGAGTAAGACAATGCCAGAATCTCTTCCACAAACTCGATTTCAGACTGAGAAAACCTAGACCGGTAATTGCCAAGGCTGATGAGGAGAAAAAGAGGGAATTTAAAAAAACTGACAGATCTGATATCAAAGGGCAGGAAGATAGTATTCCTTGATGAAGTTCACTTCTACCAGCACGGAACGAGGATGAGGGTATGGATATATCCGGAGGATACAGATCCCACAGTGCTGCAGGAACCGGGAAGGAAAGGTATATCCGTCTTCGGTGCAATAAGCATAACTGATGGCAGGCTCGTCACAAGGATCACCGAAGGATATAACGCCTTCACATTCGTGGAGTTCCTGTCCGTAATCCATAAGAAATTCCCTGACAGCTTGTTTGTACTGGATAACGCACTGTATCACCATGCGGGCATAGTTACTGACTACGCATTCGTTAGCCAGATAGACATTCTCTTCATGCCCCCATATTCTCCTGAACTGAACCCAATAGAGAGGGTGTGGAAATTCATAAGGAAACAAGCCCTCACAAGAGGTACTTTGCACTTCTGGATGACCTGAGAGACACCGTGTTAAAGCAGTTCATTCTTTATTCCAGACAAAACGAGACCATGAGGAAGTTATGCGCAGTTAATTAATGCGTTACGTATAAACGGGCGCAAGGGGATTTGCTTAATATTTTAAGCGAATCCTATTTTCACAATAATAGTTGGCAATTCATCGTGTTCTTCCTTCAATTTAGCAGCATGAATTTGACCTTTGTAAACTCTCGGTGACGACAAAATCCACTTCTCCTTTTCTATTTTCTACATAAAACATCTCTGTTGATTGAACTCTCTCTTTCCTTCTGAGGAACTCTGTGTAGACCAACCCTACGAGAAGCCTCCCATTATCCTAAGGTCCGGTGAAAACCCCAACAAATCCAGTATCCATCAAAAAGAGCTTTCTCCGTGACTGAAAAGATTTCTTGAAACATATGTTCTGCCTTCTTGTCCCCCTAGCCAACAACTCCTTTATCATGTTATGAAGCTCGTAAGTCTCGCCACTCCCCCTATCCCTGCAATCGTGACTATCTTGTTTAGAGCAGGATGAATCTCAATATCTCTACGAAAGCTATCAGGTAGAGCAAACTGGAGATTCTCAGATACTAACCTTTTAAGTACATCCCTCTCTTTCATGTGGTTCATAAAGGAACCTTAATATTCGATTATTGTTCCCTTCAGGAAACATATTACAAAATTAACAATTCCGCAAACCTGTTAGAATCATAAATGAGACTCATGTTGATCTAACAATTGCCTGCGTAGAAAAAACATTGTCGCAGGCCTTGGTTTTTATTCAATTTTGGGAGACATCGGGACACGGCCCATCCCAGATTTATCTCTGCACTCTATTTTACCGCATTTTAGTTCTTCTGATTATTCCAAATAAATCCATCGGCCCTAACTTCTCTGAAAGGCCTTAAGTGCCAAAGGCTCATGTTCATTTGGAAACTTGACGATTTTCAGCTCAATGAAACCGGCCTTTTCAAGTATTCTTATTGATCTTGAATTTGTGACCAAAGGAGCCTCTATGCAAAGGCCGATCTGATGTTTCTTGAACAACATTCTTTGAGAAAGTCTGAGACGATAATTTGACCTAGTTTCTTTTCCCTGAAACCTGGATCGTCTCTGAACATATCAAAGGAAGTGGAGCCCCTCCTGTTTGAACTCAAACAGGACGAGTCTTCAGGATAAATTTCCATAGATACGAGTGAATATAGCTAATAGGGCGTCGTTGAAAGTTATGATTTAATACGTGTTTGTAGTCTTCCCTTTAATTCCGAGCGGATACTTTCTTCTGATCTCTATGTTCTTCAGAGGTACTCCTAAACTCCATGTTTCTATCAATAAAGGATCTTGGAGCCATTCGATAAACAAATCCATATCCTTTATGCTCGCAGGCTTAAACTTGACATTCGTCTCTCAAATTTGTGAAAATAGCTATTTTGTTGGGGTTGTCGAATGATGTTGGTACTGCTGCTCGTGCTAATAAAATCCGATAATAAACCGATAAAATGACCACTCTCATAATCTTAAGGGACGAAGCTCAAGCTTGAACTCTAGCTCTCGTTCGAAGTCTCCTTAGAGTAATGAAATGAGTTATGATAGCGATCCCCAAAAGAACTGAAAGAACTGCTAAGAGATATTCAAGGTCGAGAACTATTTGCTGAGGATAATAAATCTCCATGGCCAGGGGAGTGTTTTGAACCTGATAGATAAAGTAGCTAATAGTAAGGGGGAAGTGGACATATCCAACATACTGATATCTGTTGTAGCCGGATATAGAAGGAGATGGCGGAAAGAAAATAAAAAAAATGGCCTGGAACATCGAATACAGAAGCACCCCGTACACCATAGCAAACAGGGCATTGCTTACAATGACATTTTGTCGACTTTTGTTGTATCTTGACACCCTTCTCCAGTAAAAGTACACAACCAGTGGTATAACAATTGAGAGTGCAATTGTGATTGCAACTGCTAAATCCAAACCCCCATAGAATTGTTGATATGCCGATAAGAACTGTTTTTGTGTAAAAAATTCAGGTCCTGGACCAGGAGAGAAGTAGTCATAATAGGCTATAAACAGAGGGAAATGCGTTTGAAGAAAGTAGTAAATGCCTGGGAGGAGTTTGAAACTGGATTGCATTAGGCCCACCCAATAATAAATTAGGACAGACTCGATTAATACAAACCCAACATTCAATACTCTGAGTTTCCTCGAATCAATCTTCTCAGGTCGGACCGCCATTTTAACCCCTTTCTCTACGAATCCCAATTGAATAAATTACTGTTCCTTTATTTAAACATTCCTGTTTCCAACAGTATCTCCGAAAGCAATTATTTGAATCCTGAGTGATGTGATTCCTTTGTATTATCCGAGCTACTGAAAACTTTATTCATGAATGGAATATATCATGAAGATATCTCATGAAAAGGGTACCAATGAAGGCTGCCACGAGATTGGAGGTAGAGAACATACAGGGTTTCTTCATTAAGACAGTAACGAAGTTCGGAACGTCAGCGAAGGTTGACTGTCCAAAACAGTTCCTCGGTAGGACAGTATACCTAGTAGTTATTTGATAAATGTCTCGAGGCTGCTGACATCCCTATCTGCCTTGGAAAGGTTCACAAACGAGTCTCTCGGTCTCAGTCACCACTCCCCCAATCTCAGCGGCTTCCACTACAATAGGGAATTGCTAAAAGCTGCAGTCGCCAACACCTACGTTGAAACCATAAGCAACAGGTCGGATTCCCTGTACCTGGCGATGGAGAAATCTTCACCATCGTCAATGAAGAATTCCCTCTTCTCCAGGGTATCAGCCATATCCAGACCATCTGGGATTAA
>JAKATW010000089.1 GCA_021827945.1 Thermoplasmata archaeon | reverse complement strand
GCCCCTCATCGAGAGATCTACGGCAAGATTGGCTGACACTGTAGACTTGCCGACTCCCCCCTTTCCGCTCATAACCACAAGCACGTTTTTTATGTTCTTGATAGTCTCATCTTCGGTACTTATTTTGAAGTCAACGGGAGCTTTTGGAGGAGGTGGATTTACTTTTATAGTTCTAGGCACAATTTCACCTTTGCCGATATCTGGGCAGCGAATAATAACTCTTCTCAGCCCATAAGCCCATTCGAATTTTGTATCAAACAGCTTTAATATAGATGTATATTACAAAATAAATGAGGTCCCTAGCAATTGCCCTAGTACTTGCGACAATTATGGTTCTGTCAAGCATGGCCTTAGCCACTGCAGCAGGGGGCAATTCTAAAATGGGCTTTGATACTTCCGATTCCAGTTCTAATGGCATTTCAAATTTCATGGTTCGCGTGAATAATCAGGAAATCGAAGTTTTTAGATATTTCAATATAACCGGGGCGTCTCAGTCCCAGAATCTGCCAAATATTAACGAAAATAAGATTATGCCCCTCTTCTGGCAAGGTTTCGGTAATGTTTCAATTACACCTACCCTATCATTCTCTGCGGTGGGAAACGTCAACTATTATTCTAGTCCGATGGAATTTGTATTTTTTTATCAATTTAATTATCTAGGTATATTGCTGGCTACGGGACGGATTACAGAGTCTGGAAACCAGATATCCATCACTGGAGCTAACAGCTTCATGGCAGTCTCAGTTGCCTACTTAAATGCTCCACTGTCAGATTACAACTTCTCTCAGAACAGTTTCAAATTTAATGGTGGCTCATACTATGGCAATTATTCGAGTTTCTATTATTCCGCTAAACAAATAGACGACTACTCTCTCATCAATCAAGAGTCTTCGGTGTCGGTGATATCAAGTATCTCTAACTCAAATGGGATGGGTCTCTCTTTCGATACTGCAGGGATATCCGTCCCGGGCAGTACTGGAATTTTTGTCTCTGATAATCTTTTCCCACTGATATACCTGGACGGATTCAACAGTTCGACCAATATCACACTTTCCACTGGTTTCCATTTCGGTACTTCCGAAGATCACTCCGGTCAAGGGGATAGAGGTGGCGGCAATGGACCTGGCCAAGATCCGTTCGATTCTGGTTCCTTCCCTATTCCTCAGGAGCATGTATACAAGATAATGAATGGATTTAGGACCGTTGGATATGTTGACGCATACGGACAGGTCAAAGTCAATAACACATCTCTGGTAGTAAACGCACCACTGAGTTTCGTTCTCGTGAGATTCCTACCATCGTTCCAGTCAACCAACGGCACTAACCACAGCAACGATGATCTACAGAATGCAACTACTGAGATATACGTGGACAACCAGGCCTATTTTGTCCCCTTTTCACCCAACATAACCTCGCAGAATCTTTCCTTTGGGCAGAACCTCCTGAACTTTGTGTTCACCCAGAATGGAACTCAGCAGTTTGTGATTGTGATACAGGGGAATTTCAGCGTATCCACCTTCTCACTCACAGGAACTGGACAGAATAATTCACATTACAAAGTCACAAGAACATCTAACCAGACGATCATATCTTTCTTGACAAATGGAAGTGGACAGAGATCTCTTTCCCTGTCAATCGCGCCTTATGTTGGCAAGATCAACCAGCTTCCCCTTATTGGTCTCCTTCTTTCATCGACAATTCTAGTGATAGTCGTCGGGACTCTGATACTCTACTCTAGGAGGAAGTCTTTAAGGGAACTTGAAAAAGAATAATTAGCTATTATTCCTGACCTAGTATGGACGTTTACAAGATACCTCTTACGAAGAAAGCTGAGATGGAGAAGATACTGGCCATGGACCAGGTGTTCAGACTTTCTATAACAATTAAGGACTCTTCAATACTTGGGGAAGATGGCTACCAACTCTTGCTGCTGGAAGGGAACCAGGATAGACTTAAGGTGGCGAGGGATGAACTATCAAAGATATCTGAGAAGCTGGAAGAATCCAAGGCCAATAAAGTGCGAGAGATCGTTGAGAAGGAGAGACAGGACGTCAACGACAGTTTCGGTTCAATTTTTGGATAGATGTACTTCATTCTAGCAGACTCAGAACTTGAGTTAATACCTGAGGAACTTAAGGGAGAGGAAGACGTCAGGAGGTTTCTCAGGACTTATGGTAAGGAAACCGCATTGTTGGACAATCGCTTGATGGCCGCTTCTATCCGTAAACACTATCCAGGTCTGGTCAACAGAATCGGGTTTCCGCACATAGCATACGCATTTTCGAGGTTGAATGAAGAGACAGTTCTCAACGAACGAATGAAAATAGAATATGCAATCCACACGAAAAACAACGTGATAATAGAAAGATCGGAACTACGGAATGTAGGTGCGGGATATATTGAGTTTGTTGAACGAGTAGAAACTTTGCTCCAAAGCAACATTAGAAGAATGAGTCTGAAGGATTATGTTGATAGCAAGGGTGTCCCCGGGAACACGGTAGTGCTGCACCCTAAGGGAGTATCAGGGTTGGTTATCAACGATCAGTTAAATTATGTCATCGGAGGGTTCCCAGAAGGGGACTTCAAATCAGACCTGGGGAATCTAAGAAAGTTCTCGATTCATGAAAGAGAAATTACAGTGCCTGCAGTGCTCGAACTTCTTCACTTCAGGCTCTTCCAGTCATGATCGTTTTCATTGCTTTTTTCTTCTTTTCTATCATTGTTTCCGTGCCAATGTCGTTCCTCATTGAGTACTCTCCCCGAATAACACTGGGAAGACCTTCGAATCTCGCATTGATGTGTGAGAGGTCTGTGCCTTCGGAAACCAGAGCAACTGATCGTGATGTTGTCTGGCTCAGTTGCTTTCCTGAAAGGTTGACAGAGGCATAATAAATCTTGAGGCCCCTGAGAAGAATTTTTTCTTCATCTAGATCGATGATTGATGGGATTGGCCTGGTTCCATATCCACAGGGGACCAGGTACCTCAAAATACTGATCCTGTCCCTAAATTCAAGCGATATATCTTGGTTATTAAGCATAGCAATAGCCACATCCATTATGGATGTCTCCATCAGTGAGAGCACGTTGATGGCTTCAGGATCCCCAAGTCTTGCATTGATCTCCAGCAGCTTTGGCCCCTCGGGTGAAGCGATGAAACCTCCATATATCGGTCCAACGTAGTTAGCGACTTTCTTAGCAAACTCCGTGATCAGCTCCTTCAGTATTCCCTTTGCTCCTTCTAGTGTTTCGGGGTCAATGAACGGGAGTCCCTTCTCAGAGAAGCATATCGAGCCCATTCCCCCTGTGTTGGGACCCTTATCACCCTCGTACGCTCTCTTGTAATCCTGTACGGCAGGCAAGAAGAGAATCTTGTTGCCATTGACAAAGGCCTGCAAACTGAACTCCTCTCCGACCACTTTCTTCTCCACTAGCAGCGTATCGTGACCGGAGCTTAGATAGTCCCGGATGATCTTTATTCCTTCCTCTTTTGTCTGAAAATGGACTCCCTGCACAACCACTCCTTTCCCGCCCGTGAGCCCGTCGGGTTTAATGACAAAATCATAATCAATCTCATTGACAAAAGATTGTGCGCTCTTTGAATCGGAGAATGCAGCGCTTTCTATATTCCCCCTTACCTTGTTCTCCGTCATGAACTGCCTACAGAATGCCTTGGATGTTTCTAGCCTGGCAGCAGTCGATGTAGGCGCGAAAACATTGAATTTATTCTCTATTAGTATATCCGAAACACCATGTGCCAGGGGTGATTCGGGGCCAATGAACACGTAGTCTGGATTCAGCCTCTTTGCGTTCTCCAGAACCCATTCTCTATCGTTTTCGTTTCCCACGATCATCTCCTTGGCTATTCTCATCAGACCGGGATTGTTGTTGAGGGCGATTACGACAAGTTCAGTTCCAGATTTCACAATTGAAAGTCCAATCGCATGCTCTCGTCCCCCTCCACCTATGAGAAGGGCCCTCAATCTGTCACCTGTTCTTCTTGTTTCACCTTTTCCCTGAGTCCCTTTCCGTACCTTGAAAAGAAAGTTCTCGTCAGCTTTACGATCCTTCTCCTGCCTTTGGGTATTATCTCCACTAGACCAAGCTTGCTAAGGTGTTCAAGCTCCTCCTCAGCTTTTCTTCCCCTAAGCCTCTCCACGTGGGATATGTACGACTTCCCCTTTCTGAAGAGAAGACCTATTATTTCCAGCTCTCCCTTATCCATCTCGCTCTCAGAATACTTGAATGCAACTTCACTGTATTTGTCCCTAACCCCGATCTTGTACTTCCTGCCGATCATCTTGATTTCCAGTGAAGTATCTTGATAACGCTTCTTGAGTATCCTGAGGGACTTTGCAACCTCACCGGGGTCTATGGACAGCGCAGTAGAAATTTCACTCTTAGCCATAGGATTAACCGTTGCAATCAATAGTGCCTCAGTCCTATTCGAGACTTCATCTTCCATTGAACAATTATGATATGAGAAATAATAAAACTTACGTTGAAAATTCAGGATAGGATCCGCCGTCTGGTTGAAAGTAGTGGTTGTCCCGAGTAAGCCTCCTTCTGTTAGCCCTTTCGGGTTGATGGCATTTGACTAGTGCGCTCTACCCGTTCCTTTGATAGCTGTCATAGGAACCGCTTTAGTTTGCT
>JAKATW010000012.1 GCA_021827945.1 Thermoplasmata archaeon | reverse complement strand
AATTATAGATATATCAGAATTACTCGTGTGAGATGTCATAGCTTTGTTAAATTCCAGCCTTATGTCCCTCTCCTGCTTTAGATTTGTTCTCCATTTTGAATACTTTGTGAAAACACTAGACATATTGGTAGCGATTTTTTCTGGATCCTTAACCTCATTATTCTTCAAAAACCAGTAGAGAGAAAATATATCTGGTGACATTTTTAGAGAATCTTCCTCCTTTTTCGCAGTGCTCATCTCCTTTATAAGTGATTCAAGATCTTTTGCCGTCATTTCAGAAGATTGCTGCCCTTGGGTGTAGAGATTTGCAATCGTTTCTGCCCGTTCACCAATTGAAATTAAATAGGGTTCCTTTAACAAATTCTCCCTCACTTCGTTCAGGATGCTGTTTATCATGCTTAATATCCTTTCTCGATCAGATTGATGATCTTTCCTTATGTTACTCAGAGTCTCATCATTAATGATGTAGGTGCTTCTCGGTGCTTTGAAACCGTTTGTGCTGGTATATTCCCTCACGAGTTCAGCTGTCTTCTTTGATAGATCCATGTCTGGTTTCTGCTTGTTGTCATAGTAGAGTCTAATAATGTTGTAAATTCTAGCTAGCCTTTCAAAGACATCCAAGTAATGTCTTAGGAAATCGTCAGGGGATATTATGTTGTACATATCCTCTATCTCTTTCCATCTTGCGTAATACTTCTGCCTTGAGTCCTCGTCCTTCATGTTCTCCAAAATCTCGCTTACGACTTTGTCCGGCTTGTCTTGGCTAAGACTGTCAAGGTAATCCTCTCCCAAGCTTCTTATCTTACTTGAAAAACTCTTCTTTAGAATTTCGATATCCTGTACCACAGCTTCAATATCAGATAGGTCCTGAGCATCAAATGCCAGGGCATCCTTGAGCCGTCTGAAAACTCCAACAAAGTCCAGTATCAAGCCAGCGGGTTTAGTCCTGCCATCCTTCGATTCATAGGGTCTGTTTATCCGAGCAATGGCCTGGAGGAGCACATGGTCACGCATTGGTTTGTCCAAGTACATACAGTAGAGCACGGGCGCATCAAAGCCCGTGAGGAGTTTTTCCGTAACAATGAGTATTTTAGGTTCCATGTCAGGATTCCTGAATGCCTTTCTAATTTCTCTCTCTTGATCTTCCGTTGTGTGATATTCCCTGATCTCTGCCGGGTCGTTGTGGCCTGAGCTTATGATGACCTTCGAATAGGAAGGCGGGAGATAATTATCCAGAATATTCTTGTACATGACACACGCTTCTCTGTCCACTGCAACAAGGAATGCCTTATATCCTAACGGTTCGACGTTCTTCCTAAAGTGGTCTGCTAAGAATTCTGCAATGTTATCCATCCTATCTTTATTCTTCATCATGTTTCTAAGTGTGACCTGCTTCTCCATTATGAGGTTCAACGTCTCAATGTCAGAAACCCCTGCCAACTCTGCATTCCTCAAGAAGTCCTTCTCAAGGGTATCTCTATCTACCAACATTTTGTTAGGGGCTAGAGAATAATTCAAGGGCACGGTAGTCCCATCTTTTATGGATTCCTTGATTCCGTATTTATCCAGGTAACCATTTGGGTCCTCCCTACCAAACATAAGGAAAGTGTCGTTTTTCCCAGAAGTTCTGGAAACAGGGGTGCCCGTGAAACCGATATAAGTGGCATTTGGAAGTGCACCCATCAGGAAGTTTCCCAGTTTACCTCCAGTGCTCCTGTGGGCTTCATCCACGAAAACGTATATCTCCTTGCTCAGATTCAGATTTTCAGGCATTCCATCGAACTTCTGGATTGTGGAAACTATTATTGATGAAGTATCCGATGACAACAATTGCTGAAGCTCCTTCTTGCTGTCTGTGACGTGAAAATTCTCAAACCCAAGATCCGAGAGATTATTGAATAGTTGGCTCTCGAGCTCGTTCCTGTCAACCAATAGTAGAATGATTGGTCTTTTGATCAGCAAATTTTCCATAATCTTCTTTGAGGCAACGAGCATCGTATACGTCTTTCCGGATCCCTGAGTATGCCATATCAACCCTCTCCTCTTAGTGGAAAGGCTTCTGTCCAGTACTTTCTCAGTAGCTCTTGTTTGATGACGCCTCAGTACAGCCTTCTTCAGCTCGTCGTCTTGCCTAACGAAGAGAACATAATCTCTCAAGAAACGCAGTACTTCGCCCTTATCAAAGAAGGACTTAACCTGACCTTCAAGATCGGAACCAGTTTCAATATTCCAGTGGAAGAGATTCTTACCAGAAAAATTCCAGGTTGGACCGTATAGGAAATCCACGATGTTAGTCACTTGATATGCCTGGGGAATCTTCATCATTTCCGGTGTTTCCTCATGATACCTCTTAATCTGTGCAATCCCGTCACTGATTCCTTCCAACCTGTGTGGGGCTTTGGCTTCAAGAATGAAGATTGGTATGCCGTTAACAAAGAAAACGACGTCCGGCCTGTTGGTTTTGATGCCATTGGTGTACCTGAACTCCTCCGTTATGTGAAACTCATTTCTTTCAATATTCTCGAAGTCAATTAGTCTAATGTTTCTGTCTCGATTTTCTTCAGGAACGAAAACAGTACCTTTTCCAATAATGTGCTCCCATACTCTCAGATTGCCTTCAACCGATGGACTCAAGGTTTCCTCAAATCTTTTTATTATGGTATTTGAAGTTTCGGGATTAGCAAAATCAGAGTTGAGTTTCACCACTTGGTTTGTGAATATCTCCCTCAGAATCAGGCCAGTTTCTCCTCCTCTCATCCTGACAGCATCATCAGGATTCAGGTACTTCCAGCCGATCTCCTTGGAATATTCTATTATCGGGTTCTGCACGCTTGATCTCTCTGTTCCGAGCGCAGGCATCAGTTCTCACTCTTTAAAGAGTCTGTCTTGACTCTTACTTGGCCTGTGAGGAGTATTTGCATTAAACCTTTCTTGAGCCTTTCAGCCGCTTCTTTCTTCTTGCTTAATAATTCTATTTTTCTGTCTGCTGTGGTGAGGATTTCTGCGATTTTCTGCTGCTCCTTAATCTTAGGAAATGGGATAAGAAGGGAGTGTAATTGTTCTTTTCCTATCGCCTTAAAGGTCGATCCGGTTGAAATTTGGTCAAGTACAACTTTCAAATTATTAATAATGTAATATAGAAATGAACCATCTGTGTTTTTTAGATTCGGGCTGATTGCAGCCAATCCTCTCCCGATACAGTATTCGGAATTTGCTATGTTTACATCACCAACAGGTGCTCTTACCGATATTAGTATATCTCCCGGTTGAGCTGTTTTCAAAGGTAAACTGCAATAAGTAGTAAATGAAGGGTATTTAAATCCAAACTCTGCGTTCCCCTGAAGAAAAGGCAATCCATTTCCAACTTTATTATATGTGTCAGATGGAGGTGATTGACCCATTTTTATTAGTGAAACCTCATTATCTCCTAAATTCTTTAATTCCCACTCCTCCGGTATCTCCCCAATCTCAGTCATCTTGAATTTTGTGTGCCCGATGCCCTTTGTGAGAAGGGTCTGCATCAGGCCCTTCTTCAGTTCCTCAGCAGTCTGGATCTCGTGATCTATGAATTCGATCTTCCTGTCTGCTGTGGTGAGAATTTCGGCAATTTTTTGCTGCTCTAAAATAGAGGGATATGGGATAAATATTGATTTCATAGCTTCCTGATTCAATTTGACCCTTGTGCTCCCAACAATGTATTGTTTGAGATCTAGGAAATTTAAGCAATTGAGAAGAAATTCATCATTAAGGTAACCAACAATACCTTTCAATATATGCGCGTGGTTATTTACCCAAAATTTCCCTTTCATATGATAAGCGGATTTTTCATACTTGCCGTATGAACCACCATCCTCCGCCAATAATATATAACTCCCATCAAATATGAAATCATCAATATGATCAAGAATTCCATTAGCTCCGCAATACGGAATATTACCTTTTCTTTGTTCTCTCTCGGTTTCATTTAAAGGCACTCTGCGATTATCGTAAATCTCGCAGACATTCCTTAGGAGTTCGCAACCCCACTCCTCAGGTATCTCCCCTATCTCGGTCATCTTGTATCCGGGTCTAGTCAAGATATCCGAGCTCCTTAAGGTAGAGATTCAATTTCTTATCAACTTCTATCAATTGATCGTCCAATTTGGTTACCCTCGAAAGAACCTCCCTTATATCAACTATTTCTTCATTCATAATCTGAGAGACGTAAAGAGTCACATTCAGGTTTCCATCGTGTTTCAGAACCTCCTCTTTGGTTTTAACTATGGAAAAGCCACTTGAATCTTTAAAGGATTCAAATGCTATAACAATCTTGTCAATGTTTTTCGGATAAAGCTGATTTAACCTTCTTATCTCCTTGTGTTTCCCGAATTCATTGGATGCATTTATGAACATTATCTTGTTTCTTGTTCCTACAGATTTATTTTTGTTAAAGACCAAAATAGCAGCTGGTGCCCCAGTATTGTAAAATATTTTCTCTGGTAGAGATATAACGCACTCGACCAAGTCTGCCTCAATGATTTTCTTTCTGATTTCCCCCTCTCTATTTCCTCTGAACAACGATCCTTGATCCAACACAACAACGACTTTCTTCTTGGAAGTTGAGGTCATATGCTGTATCCAAGCCCAGTCCCCACTGGACTTTGGAGGAACGCCATACACAAAACGGTCATAATGATCTCTCTTCAGTTGTTCGGGTTCAAAATTCTGATTCCACA
>JAKATW010000056.1 GCA_021827945.1 Thermoplasmata archaeon | reverse complement strand
ATTACTCCCATACCCGAAGAACCAATTCCGCTCTGTGCCATACCTGTACCGATAAGTCCACCGGCCATGGCAATGGATGCAGCAATGGCAAACAGGGCATCAGTTGTAGTTAGCACCATTAATATCAGCAGTGCATGATTGAGAGAATAAAAGTATTTTGCAGATTTTTGAGGGATGAAAAATGTGAATCCCGGAAGATATACAGGCAAAAACAGGATAAGTTGAAATATTTAGAGAAATTTTCTACTTCACAGCGAGTGTAGTGTAGCGGTAGCACAAAAGCTTCCCAAGCTTTTAACCCGGGTCCGAATCCCGGCACTCGCATGGTGGGACACCTAACAAAGGAGATTCGATTTGTTAGGATTATCCTCTTATCAATTTCATTGTTTTCAGTATGGGCTCTCCAGTCTCCCTTCGTCTGCTATTTTCTTATACTTACTTACAAATTCCAGAACTTTAGTTTTTGTTTTTTGGTCAAACTTTGATAAATATTTCCTTAGCTTTTTCATTTTAAGAGATTTGAGCATTATCGAATAATTCTGAATTGGAAGTTTTATGTCGAAATAGAACAGGTCGATGAGAGTTTTTTCAGTATCCGAAACCGGTACTTTGAATCGACCGTATTTTACAAAATCGTAGCCAAAGAATCGATCCCCAGAAATGTGGTGTACTGAAACAGCGATTCTATCATTTAGCATATGAACTCTGGACCTTCTGACTGTTCTTACTGTAATGATTTCAGGTCTTGATTCTAGGGTCCAGAACTCTCTTAGACTCATGGCGTGCAACAACCCAAAATAAAATGGGGAGTATCCATGGCCCAACACGAGATCATCCTTGTTGAAGGTGTATACCCCCCTGACAATAGTTACAATCCTGCCAGTCTTCTTTAAATTAGCCAATGATCGTGCAAGGTTCTTTGTATTTTCCCCCACGCTACCAAGATAAATTTCTGCTTCCCTGAAAGTGAAAGCAGGGTAAGATTCAAACTTTCTTTCCAATTGTTTAGCTAACATTGTTGAGCCAAGTCTTGAGATAATTTATCATCATTTCAAAAGAAGGGGAAACTCCGTTCAAAATCAAATCGTCAAGACTCCTAAGATTCTTTGGGGGTTCCCTCTCAATGGATTTGACAAGTTTCCTCATTCTGGCTATGGGTATTCCTTCTTTGGTCATGATGAGGGACGTCAAATGGTACATATCATAAAGATCTTGAACCTCTGGTTCTGAAAACTTTTGAGTGGAATTCATTTTGTTCTCATATGCCTCAATCTTTTCCGTAAGTAGCTGAGATGGTATCAGCGCCAGAACGAACATCTTTGTGTCATCTACCTTGGTATATTCTGCTGGGACTCCAGTTTTCTTTCTGAAATTTATGGCAATTTTCATTTTTGAATTGGACTCGACAACTACATGCATGGTTCCACTAATTTTGTCGTACCCACCCTCCTTGACAGTATATCCCAAGTTCTTCATCAGTTTCTTTGTTTCATTGAAGAAAATTGCTCTTTTCTTCTCGTTCTCAATTCCGAAATAAAAATCGATATCTCGTGAAAATCTATTTCCCGAGTAACAACGCCAAATGGCTGTTCCTCCGTGAATAACTAATTCTCTGTGCCTTCTGTATAAAATTTCAGTAAGAGTATCCTCCATCTTGGCCCTTTCCAACTGCGACTTGTCTAGAAATTCCATGTTCTAAACACCGCTTTATTACATCTATATGTAATATAATGCATACACCAATTTAAATATTTTCACAATTGAAACGTTTGCCGAGTCCTGGCATTATATGGGATTCACGGCTTGCTGATAAAATGAACCATAGTAATTAGAATTCTTGCAACATCTGGAGTGTTTCAATTTTAGGTTATTCCTTCACCGACTGGGCACAGATAAATAGAATGACGCAATGTCAATTTTCGTGTTCAGTGACTCGCAGGAGAAGATAGATTCATCATTCAAGTTCCTTCTCATCTCTAGGACGGCCAGAAGTATCGCTATTGGTTTTGTAACCCTGTCTTTTTCTCTATATCTCAATGCTTTGGGATACGGGCTCGTTTTCATCGGGTTGCTGGTACTTCTCGTCGTACTGTTCAATATGGGAACCTCCGTCGTTTTGGGGAGTCTCGGAGATAGGATAGGTTACAGCAGGGCTCTAATCGTAGCAGAGGCCCTCCCCTTGGTAGGACTAGTCGGGTTCGCCCTCTCAACCAACATCTACATCATTGAAATATCCGCCATGCTCGCCGGCATAACTGGCTCCGCAGGTGGAATGAGGGGAGTATTTTCTCCGGGTACGACAGCCTTTGTCGCAAGCAACTGGTCCAACGAAATCGATAGAGTATCCAGGCTCTCCAAGATGACGGTAGTAGGGTCTTTGGCCTCCATAGTTGCCGGACTGGTACTCGTCACGCATGGATACTTAACGCCCGTCTTCGGAGCAGAGGGGACGTTTCGTCTATTGTTTGGTGTTTCATTCTTCGTACTCCTAATCTCTTTCCTCTCCCTTTTCTTCTTGAAGGAAAGGAAGAGACCAAAGAAGACAACCAAAGTAATGAAAAGGGAGAGCACCTTCTACACGCTGAGGATGTCCCTCCCTAATATGATAAACGGCTCAGCAATCGGAATAGTGACTCCACTGCTTCCACTCTGGTTTGAGCTTAGGTATCACATCTCTACCTCATATGTTGGGGAGATTTTCACACTGGCCTATGCCGCAACCGCACTTGGATCGTTCATTAGTGGAAGATATCTGAACTCAGCTCACATACGGGCTATTTCAGTATCTTCTATAGCCAGATTTTTGCAGGGTTTTCTATATATCGTCATCGCACTCGTTCCCGTTCTTCCAGTTGCTTATTCCCTCTATGCAATCAGAATGGGTGTCGCAGGAGTGGGGACACCGATGAGAAGCGCAATCAGTGTCAGGGGGGTGGGGAACGAGGACTATGGAACGGCCTCAAGTATGCAGGGAGTTGCAACTAGGGCATCGCAAACTACCTCTGGCCTGTCTGGTTATCTCATGGACCTATATCTGGCATCTCCACTCCTCATAGGGGGGGCGCTTCAGGTCGTAGGTTCAATAGTATATTACCGTGTGATAAGAGATTGGGAGAAGTCTCACGACTTCTCTAACGGAAGCGGTCAAGCATAATCGATGCGTCAGATTGAATGTAAAGAAGCAAGAAAAAAATCAGAAATTTAGTGCCTCAACTGACTATAGGTTATGGCAAGGCAAGTACTAAATCGAAAACATTCTGTCATTTCATCCCAGAAATTCAAGACAGTCATTATTTGCTTTCATGATCTTTAGATTCAGACAATGAGAAAGTAATTCACGATTCTTTAAACAAAAAACTTTTAATTTTAAGCTTACTAAAAAGTCAATGACAGATGCAACAAATGCAACACCAACCATACCGAAGATTGGAGACAGAGCCCCTGATTTTCAGGCAAATTCCTCCAAGGGACCGTTATCCTTAAAGGACTACAAGGGGAAGTGGGTGGTCCTATTTTCACACCCTGCGGATTTCACTCCAGTATGCACGACAGAATTCATAGAGTTTGCAAAGAGGTACGAGGAGTTTGAGAAGAAGAATGCTCAACTGATAGGGCTGAGCATAGATTCCGTATACTCACACATAGCATGGCTCCTACAGATGGAGAAGATATACGGAGTGGAAGTGAAGTTCCCTGTGATAGCGGACCTGAACATGAATGTGGCGAACCTCTACGGTCTCATTCATGAGAGGGCAAGTGCAACCAGTACGGTAAGAGCGGTTTTCTTTATAGATCCTGAAGGTGTGGTCAGGGCACTGATATACTACCCGGCCAGTACCGGACGAAACATAGATGAGATTCTGAGAGTCCTAGACTCGCTCACATATGCTGATTCCTTCATGATTGCGACCCCCGCGAACTGGAATGCGGGAGACGACGTGATAGTTCCCCAACCTGCGACGCTACAGGCAGCGAAGGAGAGATTGAAGGATAAGAACCTAAATGTCAAAGACTGGTTCCTTGCTATAAAGAAGTCTCCAAAGTAATCTTCTTAATTTCCATTTTTTTAATTTTTGCGGTTATGGCTCTAGTCATGAATGTGTCAGAAAAAAAGATATTGCGAATTGTGCTCCCAGGTTGGATCTGACAAGGATGGAAGAGGATAATTCACACATAAGAAGGTGGCATGGGAGGAGACCATTCTCGATAGACGACGAAGCAGTCGTTGACTTCCTTGGAATCACGAACGGGATGAAGGTCCTTGATGTTGGAGGTGCGGACGGATACTATTCCAAGATGTTCAAAAGCAGGGGTGCAACGGTCACGATTATCGATGCACACGATTACAATTTCAGAGAACTGAGCAGAATGGGAATAGAGACTATACAGCTGGATTTCTGCAGACTGGATGAGGGGAGCTATGACCTCGTATTTATGGCTCATGTATATCACGATTTAGTCCGTTCTTGCAAAGCCAGAACTCTTGAGAACCTCTCAAGGATCTCCAGACAGTTCATCGGCAACCTCGACTTCACCAAAGAAGATTTCGGATTCGGGCCACCGACCTCAGAGAAACTGGAGAAAAAGCAGGTCGTGGGTGACATGAAGGAAATAGGCTTCAAGCTGAAAAAAGACAGGGACATTCCTTATCATTATCTGCAACTGTTTGGGAGGGAATGAATGCGATCCACTATATTTCTCTGCTTGAAGAGCGAGAGTTATCCTTCGTGAAGCTAGAAGATC
>JAKATW010000078.1 GCA_021827945.1 Thermoplasmata archaeon | reverse complement strand
AGCCAAATGTCTGCGATTCAGTTTCTTCAGTTCACCTCAGCTGCTACAGGATTAGCTGCAGGTGTTGCCATAATCAGAGGATTTGCAGGCAAAGCCAAGACGATAGGAAATTTTTACTTTGACTACGTCAGATCCCTGACGAGAGTGCTCCTGCCACTGACATTTATCGCAACAATAGTCCTTATAGCTCTGGGGGTCCCCCAGTCGCTGGGGGGTTACTCCTCAATTCCTACGCTCCAGAGAGACGCTTATGAGATTCTGTATAGGGGTCCTATAGCATATCTCGTATCTATAATGCAGCTCGGGACCAACGGGGGTGGGTATTTTGGAGCGAACTCTGCGTATCCTCTGCAGAACCCCACTCAGATCAGTGATTTCTTTGAAATGGGCCTCATGATGTTCATCCCGACATCTCTTCTGTTCATGTTTGGAAGGATGGTGGGGGATAACAGAGAAGGAAGGACCCTATTTCTGGCTGCTTATGCCATTTACGGAATCGATCTACTTATTGCTTTTCTTCCGTTTTCCCATATAGGGAGGGGCATGGAGGTAAGATTTGGGGCAGTCGCTTCCGTATTTTGGACGGTGACCACGACGGCCTTCACAACTGGTTCCGTAAACGCATCACTGGCCGCGTTTAACCCGGTGGTCATCCTTGCAGGTTTCTTTGGGATGTTGATCCAGGGAGCTCCCGGTGGCAAGGGTATGGGAGCGATGTACCTGCTTATGTACGTCGTTGTGACAATATTCCTGGTGGGACTGATGGCAGGAAGAACTCCGGAGTACCTAGGGTTCAAGATAGAAGGAAGGGATGTAAAACTTGCAGTCGCAGCTTTTCTCACTCATCCCATCATTATCCTGGTACCTACAGTCCTTGCATTCGCAATAGGGGCAGAGAAAACGGTCGGACTGGTCGCAAATTCCGTTGGGTTTACGCAGATATTTTACGAATTCACTTCCGCAGCCTCGAATAATGGTTCTGATTTCTTGGGCGCATCCGGAAATACCGTGTTCTTCAACATTACAACTGGAATTGTGATGTGGCTGGGAAGGTTTCTGCCGATGATCTTCATGCTTGCGATAGCAGATAGCGTTGCAATAAGGAAGAGGAGCCCGGGCCAGGGGCTCAAGACGAGCAACATCAGCTTCGTCGTAATCCTAGTAGTCAGCATTTTCATCTTGACAGTTCTCACATTCTTCCCCTTCCTCGTTCTTGGTCCAATTTTGCAGTTCCTCCAGGGAATAAAGACAAGTTTCGGAGGTGTGATATTTGGTCTCTGATTCTTCAGAAAACCGTGAGAACAGGCTGAATTGGCCTTCAATACTCCTCGATTCGTTAAAGAGGCTAAGCCCTTATGCTCTCAGAACAAATCTAGTGATGTTCATCACTGAGCTGACATTTTACATAGTACTGATAATGGCCATTGATCCCACTCTGATCCCAGTCGTTTCCAATCCTGCTGAGAAGATTTTCTATTCAGAAGTGGCACTGATTCTTATTATAACCGTCTGGTTCAGCACACTCTCTGATTCTATCGCAGAGGCACAGATCCGCAACACCGCCTCGAGCCTGAGAAGGATGAAGGAACAAATGACGGCAAAGAGACTCAATTCTTCAAACACGAAGAACTTTGAGATGGTTCCCTCGGAGCAGCTCCGAAAGGGAGATCTTATACTGATAGTCCATGGCGACAAAGTCCCAATCGATTCAGAGGTGATGCAGGGGATCGCCATGGTCGACGAATCCCTCCTGACGGGAGAATCCGCTAATGTAAGGAAATCTGTCGGGTCTACCCTGCTCGGGGGTTCAGTCGTAACGACTGACAGTCTGGTTGCCCGTGTCTCTACGAACCCAGACGAGACATACGTCAGCAAGCTCATAAGTCTGGTAGAATCATCTTCCAGACCCAAGACCCCTAATGAAATAGCACTGACTATACTGATTGCCGGGTTCTCTGCGATTTTCACTATAATAATAGTCACACTGCTGTTTCTTGGCGTGACACTTAACCTGGGGATCGACCTCGCTGTCGTCATAGCACTCTATGTCTGCCTGCTTCCGACAACGATTGGCGCACTGCTTCCAGCAATAGGTATTTCTGGAATAAACAGGATGTCCGTAAAGAGAATAATAGCCAAGTCTGGAAAGGCAATTGAGGCATCTGGTGACACGGATGCACTGCTCCTTGACAAGACTGGAACGATCACAAGAGGTATGAGGAAGGCAGTCAAGTTTGTCCCATCGGGCAAACATACAGAAAGGGAGGTAGGACAGGCAGCACTTCTATCATCCTGGGACGATGACACTCCTGAGGGAAAGAGCATAGTTGAACTTGCTTACAACCTTGGATACATTCCCCACGCATTCAGTACCATAGATAGGTCGGAGTTTGAAGAATTCAGTGCTACCACCAGAAGAAGCAGCATAAAGATGACCGATACCCACGAATTCCTGCTTCCAAAAGGTGGAAGAGGGATTCTCCAGAGGAAGAGGATCAGGAGAAAATTCGAGTCCGACGAACTGCAACAGGACCTTGAGATAGTCAAGGGAGCTCCAGATGCCATAATAGATTACGTAAAGGTCAAGCCTGATGACTTCGACTCCACGCTCGCAAAGATATCGGAGGATGGGGCTACAATCATGGCAGTGGCGGAAGCGGGGGACTTGATCGGTTTCATCAAGTTGAAGGATGAGGTTAAACCAGGCGTGAAGGAGAAAATAAAGGCACTGAGGGAGATGGACATTGAAGTCGTCATGGTCACCGGAGATCAGCCTCTGACGGCCGGGGTCATATCGAAGGACGTGGGAATAGACGATTACATTGCCAAGGCAAGACCGGAGACAAAGTATGAGTTCGTAAAGGAAGAGCAGAAGGAAGGCAAGATAGTCTCAATGATAGGAGATGGGACAAACGATGCTCCAGCTCTCTCTGCGGCGGATGTCGGTCTTGCAATGGCCTCTGGGACGGAACCCGCCAAGGAGGCGGCAAATATGGTGGATCTGGAATCAAATCCTTCCAAGATAATTGATGTTGTCATGCTCGGCAAACAGATACTGATGACAAGGGGGACGGTCACAACATTCAGTATAGCAAACGACATAGCGAAGTATTTCGTGATAGTTCCAATTATGTTTGCTGCACTGCCAGAACTGGGTGCACTAAATTTGATGCATCTGACTCCCCATGTAGCGGTCATTTCCGCCCTTATCTACAACGCAATAATCATCCCAGCCCTGATTCCTCTCGCACTGAAGGGGACTGTATTCAAGCCATCAAGCACGATGAAGATATTTCTGAAAAATGTAACAATATATGGACTTGGAGGGATCGTACTCCCATTCATAGCGATCAAGTTGATTGCCATTCTGATTGTCTTTCTGGGGGTGACGGTGTGAGAGCAGTCAAGAGTCTTTCTGCTGCAGTTAGATTGACCGTAATCTCGCTGGTGATATGCGGTCTGATATTCCCAATACTAATGACAGGAATAGGACAGGTTGCCATGCCATGGCAGTCCAACGGCTCTCAGGTATACTATGATGGCAAGTCGATCGGATCAGAACTCATAGCTCAGAATTTCAGCGTTCCAGTGTTCTTCCATCCCAGGAACAATTCCGCATCCGGAGTCGATCCTGACATCACTATGACCGACGCTATGAAACAGGTACCCAGGATTCACAACGCCACCGGAATTCCAGAATCAATCCTGAACGCAACTCTGCTCAAATACAGGCAATACACCCTATTCTTTTTCGGAACTCCATACGTTAATGTGCTGGATGTTAACCTATATCTCGTGGAAACCTATACTTCGACCTACGGTCCATACGTTCAATAATGAATCTGTCCAATGAATTACCGTTAAGCTAAGATTTGCCACGCCGTTCCATATAGATATATCCTGTAATCAGATTCGTACATTCTATATGAAAAAGACATCAAAAAACAATGAGAATATCCAACTTTATTAAGCGGGATAATGCCAAGAAAGTTTGCCAAGAAAGTACAAAAAATTTATGAACAGATACAAAGTCAACGTTGCTTTTAAACCCAAAGGAAAGATGAAGGAGATGCAGAGTACAAAAGAAATAGTGATGTCATACATTGGAGCCCTAGATCAGCATCAATACGAGACAGCAGCCAGACTGATCGACGATGATGTGAAAATTATTGGACCAGCAGGTGAAGGATTTGGAGGGCCGAAGCCTTTCATCCAAATGATGCAGAAATTTCCGGGGAAGTACGATATAAAAAGAACATTTGTAGATGGGGATGAGGTCAGTCTCCTTTACGATTTTGTTATGGAAGAAGTCACTGTCTACATGTCTTCGTGGTACAGAGTCAGGAATGGGAAAATAGTATTCATAAGAACTATTTTTGATCCTAACGCATTTGATAGGCCACATGAGAAAAGATAAAGACGGAATCAAGGTGAATGCAGCGATCTCCAGTTGGATAGCGAGTGGTGTTATTAGCACCTTTTGCGATGAAATGTTTAAACTTTGAATTGACTGGATATACAGGAGAAAGTGAAGGATAAAGAAGAAGCGGAAAATGTATCATTTTGGAGAAAGAGAGCTACGATCAGTTTGACTACTTGGTTGATCGTGTTGCTCTCGTCCATTGCATTCTACTTTTCGACCGGTTCTAGAAACTACTTTGCAGACGTCGTTTTGCAGACTGTCTTCCTCATCCCGCTCCTCGTTATCTCTTCGTACCTCGAATATTCAAATAACTTCAAGTAGAACAG
>JAKATW010000062.1 GCA_021827945.1 Thermoplasmata archaeon | reverse complement strand
GTCTTACCAAGTGCGGTAAGGGCCATCTCTGCCCTTGCTGTAACCACCGCCCTGAAAGTCATGGAGGGAAAGGAGTTATCCGGTGACCTAGTGTACCTCGACGTATGGAAGCCTTCAATGGAGATATTACCTATCGCTAGAAATGAAGAATGCAAGGTGTGCGGAGAGAAGAGGTAACGGTAATGACCGCAATGATAGACACTTGGTTCAATGGATTGTGACTGGACTGACTTGAACTGATTAGGAAGAACACCCTCAACTATAATTTAATATTCCATCTCACCATTTGGTTCTAATGGTTGATCTAAACCTTGGGCCTTACGTGCAGGATCAGATGAAGCAGGCTGAAACTCTCCAGAAGCAACTAGAGACCCTGCTATCACAGCAATACCAGTACGAAGTCAAATCGAGAGAGGACAAGAAGACTCTGGAATACCTTAACAAATCAAATCATGAAGATGAAATATACAGGGGTGTAGGCACCATCCTGGTCAAAGTGAAGGACGTAGAGTCGTTCAAGAAAGAGATCGAAGAGGATGTAGAGATCTCGGAAATGAGGCTTAAGTCTATCAAGGAACAAGTCAGTCAGCTGAACACTAAACTTAAGACAATAACAGATGAAATAAACAAGTTATATCAGAAGGGGAACGCTAAGAACTAGGTAATCTATCCATTAGCATGGCGTCACCCAGGCTGTAAAAAAAGTACTTCTTCTCTATTGCCTCCCGGTAAGATGCCTTAATTCTTTCTTCCCCTCCAAAGGCGTACACGAGTGAGAGAAGTGAGCTCCTTGGGATATGGAAATTTGTCAGAAGATGAGTTGTTCCAGAGTTGAATTTCCATCCTGGGTAGATGAAGATTCGTGTGAGCCCATCATATGGGCGCAATCTTCCTGGATATGAGGCAGTTTCCAGTGACCTCATCACAGTAGTACCTACTGCAACCACCTTCCCCTCTGCACTCTCTATGTCTGATATAATATCCCCCGTGACATCAATCTCTTCCTCGTCTACAATGTGTTCCCTTATGCAGTCGTCTTTTATCTCCTTATACGTGCCGTAGCCGACCTCTAGCAGCACGTACCTAATCTTCACTCCCTTCTTGCTGAGTGATTCCAGTAAATCCTTACTGAAATGCAAGCTGGCAGTCGGGGCTGCGACCGAACCAGTCTCGATCCCTATTTCGTTCTGGTAGTACTGGTAGTCCTTTCTCTCTTTTATGTACGGGGGAAGCGGAAGATGCCCAATTCTCTCGATGTAATCCCAGTCGATTTTACCCTGTACGATCCTGAATCCTTCCGGGTTGGTACCGACCTTCACTTCCCTATCACCCACGTCGAACGATTCCCCGTCCCTTATTCTTCCTTTAATTAGCGCTATGAAGCCGTCATTTTCCTTTCTAAGAAAGTTAATCTCGAGTTTCCCTCCAGTCATCTTCCTGCCAACAACCAGAGACTTCCTGACTCTTGTCTTGTTAAGTATTAGAATATCACCCTTTCTCAGCTCATCCGTGATTTTTGGGAAAGATGAGTGCAAGATCCTCTCCTTGTCCAGGATCATGAGCCTGCAATCTGTTCTGTTCTCGGGTGGGACTTGCCTTATCAGTTCCCTGGGCAGATCGAAATCGTAGTTTGCCAGCGAGTAATCGTTCAATGTCACCCTGATTGCACAGTCAATAAAAGATTATCATTCTAAAATGCGGTGTTCGTTTCAACCTACCATCGGTCCAAGCTAGCATTATTCATGAACCAATCAAAAGCAAAAGTAATAATGGACAAGAAAATAATCCTCGGGGCTCGTGGTCTAGTGGTTATGACATCGCTCTCACACAGCGAAGGCCGCCGGTTCAAATCCGGCCGAGCCCATTCTTCTCTGGGAATATAGAGCGCCATCTCTTTACCCTTTCAAAAATTCTCATAGCTTTATCATATTATCTCAATCTGAGGCTATTTCAAGTTCTGTAGAACACAATTTTTTCTCCTATTCTGTGGAATACGAAGGTAAGGGCATCTATAGAACGCTCGCTTATTTTCTATGCGCGAATAGATATATCGCAACTCCGAATAATATGAATAGGGGAATCAGCCAGAGGTCCGATAGGACTGTTACTGCCTCACCGAACCAGAATACCGAGAAAGCCAGAAGCAGGGCCGAAACAACAACCTTCATGTTCGCCTGCTTTATCTTCCTGACCTGCGACTTCAGGACCACAGTTCCAACTACCACGATCAATAGTCCAAGACTCATCCCGTAGAGAGTCGAGTCGAAGTTGTTAGGAATCAGTGCGACGAGAACAATTGCAGCTTCGAATGCCTCAACAAGCCCCACGGAAAACGCAGTATAAAAGACCCCTTTCTCAATGCTTTCTTCCTTTGGCCCTACTGAATTTCTCCCCCGTATGACTGCTCTTCTTGCACTCCTAGCAAGCCTAAGTCCGAAGTACAAAAGCAAGATACCAGCCACTAGCCTTACGTAAAGGATTGGCAACCTAGAGATCTGCTGGCCAACTGCGAACGTTATGACAAGCACTATGAGAACCCCGAGAGCTACGTAAAGGAATGCCTTGTTCCCTCCCTCTGCAGATATTGCCAAACCCACTGCAGAAGCTTCAGATATTTCTAGAAGAGTAATGCCCATCGCTGCAAGGAATATCCCGGGATCGAGAAAGACCATTGAACGTGATTGGGGGACCATATTTATTTTTTATTCGACTGCGATATCGCCATTGGCATAATGAAACTTAAAAGTGGGACCGTTGGGTATGTCGAACTCATTGCAACATCGATCATTTGGGGAGTCACTTATGTTCTCATGAAGTACTCCCTCTCCTTCCTCGATCCCCAACAGATTGCATTTTCAAGGTTTCTGATAGCAGCACTAATGTTCGTACCGGTATTGTTCCTGACACATGAAAAATATGGAAGGGGAGAACTATTGACATTAGTGATACTGGCTCTGACTGGAGTGCTGCTCTATCAACTGCTGTTCATATGGGGAGAAGATGGACTTACAGCTGCAAATGCAAGCTTCATCGTCTCCTTTGAACCGATCTTCATAGTAGTTCTAGGCATTTCACTGAAGAGAGATAAGATATCTTGGACTGTTTCAACCGGGCTCATTCTGTCTACCATAGGAATGGTGATACTTTTAAAACCCACCGCCCTGGCACAGTCTGAGGTGGTTTCAGCCATTCTTGTGTTGCTTAGTGCACTTTCTTGGGCCATATTCACGATAGTGGGGAAGGACTTGCTTGAAAAACATAACCCGTTGAATGTCACGGGCTACGTGACTATAATTGGGTTGCTGATGCTGCTTCCATTCGTCAACTTTGGAGCTTTGGCACTGTTTTCCTTGACGAACATCTATCTCATCATTGCCCTCCTCTTCATCGGTATTCTAGCTACTTTCGCTGGATATTTCCTGTGGTTTGATGGTTTGAAGAAAGTCAGACCAGTCACCGCCGGGACTACGCTGTACATTACCCCCTTTGTCACTGTCATTTTTGCATCTATGCTTATTTCAGAACCAATCAGCATAGCAACAATAGTAGGCGGAAGCGTTATCTTGGTTGGTCTGGCCGTGACTGGAATCAGGTTACGGTCTATCCAGTCTCGTTGATTCAGGGAGTCTTTAGGCCGTTACCCGTGAGCACCAGAACGTTCTCTCCATCGTAACTACCCTTTTCGTATGCAGCTAGGACTGTAGCAGAACTGTACTCGACGTAGATCCCCTTTCTCGAAAGTGCGGACCGTGCAGCGATTATCTCTTCCTCTGAAACAGTTATACACGCACCGTATTTTTTTAGGGCCGCAATCATCAAATCTAGCAATATCGGTTCCCTTGAGATCAGAGCATCTGCAACAGAGTTTATCTTGTTGTTCTTATCGTAGACGTAATCGTTCACCCCTGCGCATACTGGACATACTGCTTCGGATTGGACGCCTATAATCTGGGGCATGACAGGAATCTCACCAGATTCCATCAGATGTTCAAAACCAGACACTGTTCCTAGCAGGAGGGTTCCTGCTGAAACTGGGACAAAAACTCTTGTTGGAACTGAATGGTTCAGTTGTCTGAATATCTCATAACTGAGCTGTCTCATGCCGTCCCTGAACTCTGGGTTCAACACATGGCTGGCGTAGTAGCCGGAGTGTTTAGCGGCTGCTTCCGCAACGTCCTGTCTCGAACCAGGAACGAGGTGGACATCTGCTCCGTATGCCCTTATCTGGGTAATCTTTCCAGGTTTGGTATTCTCAGGGATGAATACATTTACAGAGAAGCCCGCAGCCTTACCATATGCACTGATAGAGGCACCCGCGTTGCCGGATGAATCTTCATTTAACTCTGAACCCTTCGGCAGGTTGGATAGCAGACTTGAAACCAGCGACTTGCTCCCTCGGTCCTTGTAAGAGAAGGTCGGTTGAAAATAATCCAGCTTGTACTTCACCACACCGATTTCAATTAGTGGAGTCTCCGTTTCCCCGAGTTCTATTATCCTATCAAGATATGGATAGTTGACAGAATAACTACCCTCGCGATATTTGAAGTCTATCCTTGGTACGAAAATGCCTCCGCATTCGCACGTTGGTACATGGGAAAAGTTTGTACGTTCCCTCCCACACTTTGAACAGAATGATCTCAGCATCTATTTGTCATAAGCTGGCTTTGAATAATAATTCTATCTCTGAGGTCCAAAGTTCTTAGGTTGCAATCTGTCCCTCTCGGTTTTTTATCTTTTTTCTCCTTTCTTGAATTCCCTGTAATATAGGGTAGTAAGAGCACTGTTCTTTGATAGTATTCCATTTTGTAAAAAGGGGTAAA
>JAKATW010000110.1 GCA_021827945.1 Thermoplasmata archaeon | reverse complement strand
CTGCGGCCAGTCTACGCGGTTATCAAGATACATGACGATAATCCTGTCACTCATGTACCTCGAGACCGCTATGTCGTGAGTGACAAATATCATCGGCATTCCGTACTTCTCTCTTAGATCGAGGAGTAGGTTCATTATCCCTGCACGGATGGATACATCTAGCATGGAAACTGGCTCATCTGCAATAATGACTTTCGGGTTGGCAACAAGTGCCCTCGCTATTGCGACACGCTGCCTCTGTCCACCGGAGAGCTCGTGTGGAAATCGTTCCAGAAATTCCTTGCCCGGTTTAAGACCTGCGTCCTCGATGGCTCTTATGACCATCTCCTTTCTCTCTTCGTATGTCTCTCCGATGTTATGGACGTAGAGTGGCTCGGACACGGACTTGAAGATGGTAAGCCTTGGGTTAAGTGACTCATAAGGATCTTGGAAGATCATCTGGATATTTTTCCTCATTTCTTTTAGTTCGTTTCCCTCAAGAGAAGCTATGTCGACATCGTTAAGAAGTATCTTACCCTCGGTAGGATCTTCCAACCTGACTATCAACCTGGCCGTTGTTGTCTTCCCGCATCCCGACTCACCCGCCAGGCCTATTATCTCGTTCTCGTGCAGGTCAAAGTCTATGCCGTCTACTGCATGAACATAAAGCGGTTCTGAAAATGAGAGCCAGCTCTTCTGCAACTGGAAGTGTTTTTTCAATCCAGAGACTCTCAGTACTATATTTTCATCCATTTATCTCACCTCAAATATCTCTTCAAAGAAATGACATGCAGAACTATGGTCGGCAGAGACCTCTCTCAGCTGAGGTTCTTCGTTCTTACACTTATCCTTGGCAAACGGGCATCGAGGGCTGAATCTGCAGCCCTTCGGTGGATTGACAAGATCAGGCGGAGATCCTGGAATTGTGACAAGACGTCTTTTCTCTCCTCTTATTGATGGAAAAGCCTTTAGGAGAGCCATTGTGTAAGGGTGTCTAGGTGCTTTGAATATTTCCCTCGTTGGTGCCATCTCGACTATCTCTCCTGCGTACATTATCGCAATTTTGGTGGAGAGTTGGGCTACAATACTGATATCATGCGAAATTATTATCATCGAGCTGTTAGAACTCTTTTGGAGTTTGACGAGTTCTGCCAAAATCCTGTCCTGTGTTATCACATCAAGTGCTGTAGTCGGCTCATCTGCAATGATGAGTTTGGGGTTCAGTGCTATGGACATAGCTATCAGTGATCTCTGTCTCATCCCTCCACTGTACTCGTGAGGGAAAGAATCCATTCTGTCCTTTGGGATCCCGACTATTTCATATAGGCCCCTGATCCTCTCTTCTGTCTCTTGTCGTCCGATTGATTCGTGCGTTTGGATCGCTTCAGCAATCTGGTCACCTATGGTCATG
Source organism: Thermoplasmata archaeon (assembly GCA_021827945.1). Taxonomy (GTDB): domain Archaea; phylum Thermoplasmatota; class Thermoplasmata; order Thermoplasmatales. The sequence continues at coordinate 3,456 of JAKATW010000110.1, read as the reverse complement.
ACTGGATTGAAGGAATTCATCGCAGACTGGAAGATGATGGATATTTCCTTCCATCTGATGTCTCTCAATCCTTCTGCGAACATATTGATTCCCCCATCCTTCTTGATTGCAATCTTTGTCAGATCCTTGCCCTCAAACTTTATTGTACCCGACTTTAGGTATGCATTGTTTGGTAACAGGAATGTTATCGAGTAGGCTAGAGTAGTCTTTCCGCAACCCGATTCTCCTACGAGACCGAGTCTCTCTCCACTCTCAAGATTTACGGACACGTTCTCTATGGCGTGGACCCAACCCCCCTGGAGGCGGTAGTATATTGTCAGATCCTTTATCTCCAACAGACTCATCTCATCTCCTCCTCAGTCTTGGATTGACGATTTCATCGAATGCCCTTCCTACTAAATAGAAGGAGAGAGACAGCAGAATGATGGCAATGCCAGGTGGGAACAGCCACCACGGGGCGAGGAGAGTATATCCCGTCGTTTGAAGGAACTGGAGAAGCATCCCCCAGGTGATTGCTGAAGGATCACCGAAGCCAAGGAAATCTAGCGTTGCCTCAGTTATTATCACCCCTCCTACTCCAGTACTCATGTAAAAGAAGGTGAGGGGGAGGACGTTAGGTAGGATGTGAGCAGTCATTATCCTGCTATTCGATGCTCCCGTCGCTCTAGACGCATCGACGTATGGCCTAGTTTTAAGAGAGAGGGTCACTGCCCTGACAACTCTTGCTATTCCTGCCCAGCTAAAGACTATAATGGCCACCACTACGTACCATATATTCGTCCCAAGCAGTGAAACGAGAAGTATGACAAATATCAGGAAAGGAAGCGAAAGAAAAACATCGACAAGTCTCATGAGAATCGCGTCCATGAACCTTCCATAATAACCAGAGAGGATTCCTATAAAAACACCAATAAGAACGGCACTCGCTGCTGCAGCTATTCCAATTACGAGTTCCATTCTTGCCCCATAGACAATCCAGGAGAGAATGCTGTGTCCCTCATAATCGGTCCCCAGTGGATATACGTAGTACTTGCCCGTGATTGGGTCCTTATATGCTCCTGGAGGAAGGGGTGAGACCTTGTAACCGACTGCGCTTTCATAAAATATGCTGTTGTTACTTGTGATGGTCACGACATAATTCCCTGTTATTGTGGTTGACGTACCCCCAAGAAGAATGTTTCCTATATACACTGGATAGAAGTTAGAACCAGAAGGCATAGGAAGTATTGGAGTTCCAGATGATACTGTTGGCGCTATTGTGTTCATATAGTATGCATAGTTTTCAGTGGGGATCATCAGCAGGTTAGCAGACTCAATGAATTGTGCTTCTCCGTGGACTTTCCCTGGAACGCTGACAACATATCCAAGGTTCGAAAACTGGGACTGGTCTGGGTTCCAGTAGGTGACATATGTACTGCCGGACTTGTAGAAGGTGACGGGCATCTCTATCTGATTTGTGACATAGATTCCAGACCACAGAGATTCAAGTGTCGAGCCCTGGAGGGAGGTCGAGACCGAATTCATCAATGTTGAAAGTTTCACCTCGGAGAGTAGAGTGCCGTTGCTAAGACCATACTTTAGTATATCGCCGTTTGACGTGGGAACAATAATTGCACTCTTTCCTCTGTTGTAGTCTATTGATGCGGATGAATCCGGGAAAACCACTCCACTGCCGAGGATAGAATAGTGACTACCGTCGACCAGTGTCAGATTCTGTGACCAGACCAACCGGCCGGCACTCAAATCATAATAGGTCATCTGCCTGCTCACATTAATCGAAAAATCGTATATCTTCTCCGAAGTCGGTATAACGATGTTAGGAGAGTGGTCAATGTAGAGGTAAGGGAGTGGATCTGAAATTACCGGATAGGTCGTATTGAAATAGAGTCCAAATGTGTAGTATGCAAGATAATTTGTGAAGACAGAATAGTTTCCTTCCTCAATGAACAAAAATGTGTGATTGCCGCCGGAGACAGCAAATCCCATAGTAGGAAGGTAAGGATCATAGATGTATCTATTGAATATTCCGGAGAAATAGCTGATGTTAAACCCCAGGTAGTACTTGTAGTGCACTGAAAGGTTGCTGTAGAGGAGGTACACTGTGTCCGTTCCCAATCCAACGTAAGAAATTCCCACTGACTTGTCGTACACTATGTTGTAAAGTGTTTTGATGCCCTTTGGAATTGGCTGATAACTTGATCCTTTTACACCCAGTTTGAGCTGGGAATGATTTCCCCCGGTGATACCCACATTGTACGTGATCGATTGACCATTTGAGTTGAAGACCATTACGCCATCCGTGACGACACCGCTTCCTACGCCTCCGCCCTGACTGGACATTATGCCCAAGGGCTGTTCGACTGAAGTTATATTTACCGGCAGAACGCCCATATCACCAGAGAACTGTATGGAGTTGGGTGCCATCTGGTCTGGAGTGTAACTGCTGATGACCGGTGCAAATATGGCCATGACTACAAACGCTACTATTATGGCCAATCCGAATAAACCAGAAGGGCTTCTTCTAAACGCTCTAAGTATCTGAACTGAAGACCTTCTTAACGATCCCAGAGACTCAGATGACCTGACACTCTTTGCCATCTTATCACCTAATACCTCACTCTGGGGTCAAGGAATCCATATAGTATGTCTGCAAACAGGTTGAACAACAGGACGAGTATAGCGATGATGAAAGTAAGTGCATAGACTACTGGCATATCGAGTCTGTCGATGGAACTTATGAACAGGTAGCCAATCCCCTGGTAAGAGAATATAGTCTCGGTTACCACAGCTCCACTCACAATGAAGGGGAGTGCAAGTATAAAACTGGTTATCAATGGCAGCATCGCGTTCCTTGATGCGTGGGTGAACAGGACATCCCTCTCTTTCAGACCCTTCGCAGCTGCCAGGGTTATGTATTCCTCTCCAAGAACATCTAGCATGCTTGTTCTCATCAGCAGAAGTGCTCCGGCTAGTGAAATCAGCACCAGAACTATCATCGGGAGGAGCGCGTGATACTGCAGGCTCAAGAAAGTCTGCACCGGCCCTTGAACTCCAGGTGTAATATATCCACCCAAAGGAAAGATCGGAAACATGAATGCAAATACATAAAGCAATACTATTCCAAGCCAGAATGTCGGAATGTTGTAGAATGCGAAGGAGAAGTATATTGATGAGTTGTCCACTGCACTACCTCTCTTCCAACCTGCATACGTCCCAACGACGTAACCTATCACGTATGAAATAATGGTTGATTCTCCTAGAAGAAGCAGGGTCCTTGGAAGGGCTTGCCCGATAAGTGTGATAACCGGTATACCATAGTAGAATGAGTTTCCATAATTGAACGTCAGCATGTGTCCGAAGAAAACTATGAACGCCTTTCCCAGTGGTAACCCTATTCCGAGTTGGTACTCAAGATAGGCCCTTTCCGCAGGTGTCATATGTGTAAAAGCTAGAAGT
>JAKATW010000124.1 GCA_021827945.1 Thermoplasmata archaeon | reverse complement strand
GAAATTTTGCAATTCATATTTTCATTTATTTCATTTTTCAAGAGGCAGGTGAAATTTGAAATACTGGACCTGAGATTTTGAATTGATGCCTATGAGAAATGACGTGTTCAACAGGAAATTCGACAAGCTGGTTGAAGGAAGGATGAAGAAACTGTCTGGACTAAACTTAAAAGAGGAGCTGGATTCCAGGGAGAACGTTCCGGCAATATCTGGCCAGGATAGAGAGGAAGTTTTCGGGGAATAAAATAGGGTTGAAATGGAAATCGGAGAAACAGGAGGGATTGAAGTGAATAATAACGGATTCAAGAAGGAATATGTGACAGGAAGGAAGGACCAGTGGGACATCGACTACAAGATCATGATGAAGGGATACGAAAATACGAAGACCAGGGAACAGTTCTTCGAGTTCCTGAAAGAAAATATGAGTTTCGTGATAACGAAGGTATCGAGCGAGAGGGCAGATGAGCTGATGGAAGAGCTGGAACTAATTTAATTCCGGATACTCAGTTTTATTCTATTTCTTTTCTGAATTGATGCTAAGAATAAGCCGCACTCCTTGACCTTATCGGAAATTCTAGCTCAATGGTCTTTTCTGGCAATTGCAACCCTCTGTCTACATTCCTCGACTTCGGTCCTAATCCTCGTTACGACCGAGTCGATAGAGTTCCTCATTTCATGCTCCCAGACTCTAATGACCTTATATCCTTTGCTTCCCAGATATGAGTCCACGGCCTTGTCTCTTTTCTGGTTCTCTGTCACTTTTCTAGTCCAGTACGACACGTTACTCTTGGGTTTCGTATAGCAAATGGGACACTTGTGCCAGAAACAACCGTCTACGAATATAGCCAGCCTGCATTTAGGGAAATAGATGTCTGGAGTTCCCTTTATCTTGAAATTCACCGTGTATCCTTTGATTCCAACAGACCATAAAGAAGATCTGAGCTTTCGCTCAAGGCCCGTATTTGATCCCTTCACAGACGCCATCAGCTTGCTCCTCTGTTCCTTACTTAGTTTATCCACAAATCCCTCCTCCTTCACTCCGGGTGCAAGCTACCTGTTTGCATCTTTAACGGACTTGATTACACTTAGTCCAATATTCTCAGCGAGTTTTACTGGAACTGCATTCCCGATCCATCTTCCAGCGGTTTCGAAGTAGATTTGTTCTCCCTTCGAAGCGAATTCATACTCCGGCGGGAAAGTCTGGAGCAGGGCTCCCTCCCTGATACTGATGGCCCTGTCCTGTTCGGGGTGGCCGAACCTTCCGCTTCCATAGTTGAAGAACTCGGTGGTTATGGTGGGAGAAAGCGAATGCCAAGCCATTCGGCCATATACGCTCTTGTACGTATTGCCGCCCTCTTTCCGATGGCAAGACACTACCAGGCTTTCTTCCCAGTCCTTCCAAGTTCCGTTCGGCTTGGAGGCACGTATCCTCTTCCTGTTGATCTCGGTAAGGTTCTTGGAACGATGGATGGGATCAAGCGCCGATGCCCTACCCGCGTCTATCCTTTCGAGACCTCCGATGTATTGTTGCACCGTCGGATATTCCGTTTTCGAATGCGTAGGTGGAACCAGAGAAATCTTTCCCAGCCTCGAAGCAAGCAACACTAATCTCCTGCGCTGCTGGGGGACACCATAATCCGGAGCGAAGATCAGATCGTACCATACCGCGTATCCATTCCTCTCAAGGGTACGTACGAATCTCTTGAACACAGGCCTATTCCTGAGATTGGGAACGTTTTCCATTGTGACTATGTCCGGGAGCACCTGTCGTATGAGCCTTGCGAAAGACCGCAGGGGTTCGTTCTCGTTTTCCGGCTTGACCGATTTCAGTTTCGTCCCTGTTGAAAATGGCTGGCAAGGAGCACAGCCTGCGAGCAACCTTATAGCTTCATCTGGATACAGAGATAGCAGCTCTTCCGCTCTAAGTTTCCTCACATCTCTTTCGAAAAATCTTGCGGAATTATTCTTTTCATATGCATATCTGCAGGATCCATCAATGTCAAACCCCGCCACTACATTTATTCCGCTATTTTCTAAACCATGAGTGAGCCCTCCTATTCCACAGAACAGGTCAATTGCCGCGATTTTCTCCGAGTTCATGATCCGTCCGAGCCACATAAAAAAGCGATATAATAAGCTGTAGACTGTCTATCTTGCCGTCACCTAATACATCAAGACTAGGATCTCCAACTGTTCCTTTTTCCAGTCGTGAAACTAGATCAGCTCTTTTTAGTCTTATCATCTTCGTCTTCACCGTTCAAAATCTCTGAAACTCTACCTTGGATGTTATGGTAGGTGGAGCTGAGCAGTGTTTTAGCGTCGTCCGTTAATAGAGCAGTATGCATGAGCGCATCTCGTACGGGCTTGTATGTATTCGCATCTCGTCGCAGACTTGAATCTTTAAGCATGTCTTTTCCACGATCAACCTGTTTAGCAAGGGTTTCCATAGTAAGATAACAGAGATTGTCCGCGTTCTTCCTCAATGCAATATTGACATTCCCCCTTTTCCTGCTCGCTTTCTCTTTCTGCTGATACTTCTTTATTTCTTCCTTTGCATCCTTTATAAGAGGCATCTTCTTTTCAGCTATGTGTTTCCTAACCAGGTTCTCCGACACGAAGCACTCTGCGTATGATTGAAAATTGAAATGAGCATCCTCCGTAAGATCGTCTACCCACCCTTTCACTTTGGTATTTTCAGTTCTTTCTGGAGAACCTACATATTCCTCAGAAACAGCATTGTATAGGCTTCGAGATGATCTCTCTACCCTGCTGATTCTCTTATTTTCAGGATCCCCCTCGGTTTTGTGTCTGATTCTCCATTTGTCCCAATCTTCCAATATGCTCCCAATTATTTTATCAATTTCGCCTAGCATGTACTTGAACTTGGGATCATCAGAGACTATTCCTTCACGAGCTGTTGCGAACCTGTCCTTTTCATCATCCATGCCATTGAAGTGTATTTGTCCGTAGAGGTAGTTCTCCGGAACTCTTGAAGTGGGAGTATGCGAGAGGATGTTTCTCTCTCTGACCCTACCGTTTACAAATAAGTCTATTCCAACTCTTTCGTCTTCTCCAAAAATTTTCAAATCCCTCGGTTTCCCTACAGATGCAATGAAACCTTCAATCCCTTTCCCAAGCCTAACTGGCTTTACCGGCTCAAGTAATTTTTGTTTCGGTTCATCTCCGCTAAACAACTCCAAGAAAGGGTCCTCGTAGTCATTTAATTGCCAAAGAAATTGCGTCTTGCTTACCAGATCATTGAGGTCTTCTAGACCAACTTGCACATCATTTATAAAAATCTTGAACTTCGGGTCCAGAAGGGCGAACCTGAAGTAAAGAGCTACTATTTTTCTAATATATGCGAGGGTGTGTTTTATTCCTTCATTTAAGTGCTCAAATCGTATTATTGTTCCTTTGGTATGGTCCTTGGTATATTCTGCAAATTCTTCGGTTTTGGGCTTTTTTAGTCGATATTCTGATGGAATTAAATCCTTGTCTATAGCTTTGTCCAGCTCCTTATTGTTGATAGTTCCTCCAACGTAATCGGTTTTGTCTGTCTTGGAGATTATGGTAACAGATTCGGCGCCAGACAAAAGAGCGAGCTTGCCGATTCCCTTCCGCCCTATGTACGGTCTCCCCTTAGAAGATATCGTCTCGCCTCCATGGCGTTTGGAATAACCGATTTTAAGGAATTTATTTTGAAAGTCCGAAAGCGTCATACCGTCTCCGTCATCCTTTACCAAGAAACTTTCTTGGTTTTCGTCAATATTTATCCATACATTATCTGCATTAGCATCCCAAGAATTAGAAATAGCCTCGCCTAGGACGGTCATAAAGCTCCTGTACAAATTTCGACCCAGATGGTCAAGCACCGACAGCGAAATTTCAAACGTAAACTCTTTATCTTCCGCCATCTCTTTCCCCTGCCTTTGCCGGTGCCCTCTTAGGGCTCATCCCTCCACCACCCCCTCAATCTCCATCATTCCCACTCCACCGTGACCTTCACTGTCTTGGGCTCCTTAGACCCAAATACAGATTTCTGCACGTAAAGCGCTCCTATGACTGGGTTCTCAGTGCCCTTTTCCTGGAACCTGTAAGTGTTCTTCGTAGCTCTTTCGAATTCAAATTCCATTTCTTTCTTGTTCATTCATTCACCTCCCAAAATATTCTCAATCTCCTTCAACCTGCTCATATTTTCAACCTCTCATAATACTTCTCGAAGTCACCCTTCCAGTTCTTGTCAGGATACTGGTAGTCCTCATGCACTAGGAACCTTGGCTTTGCTATGATCTCCCTCACCTCAAACCCCTTGAAGAATTCGTGACTAAAACAGGTCTTCACTATAAGTGCAGTATCAAGGCCCCTGAGAGTCCCTCCCGTTGAAATGATCTCCTCTCCCTGTTTGACCTTTCCTGCGTCCGTTGCCATTATCGCCGTTTCTATGGCGATCTTTGTGCCGGAACCGAACAGCTCGAGTGTGGCATCTATGATACCCTCCATGCTGTTGAGTGTCCATTCTATCCTCGATGGAGGTACAAAGGGTCTCGTCCCCTGCACTATCTCTATTCCCTGCTCCTCAAGGAACTTCCTCGTGCTCTCGTATTCCTCCCTGTTGATGCCTATGGGAATCCTTCCCTTCGGACTCGCCGTTGAGGAGGGATAATGTGTCACAACAGTTATCTTCACGCCTGATCCACGGAATATCTCTACGGCCTTCATGGCGCTCAGCCCTGTCTCCGATGCAATCACTATGTTGCTGATTGACATGGACCCCTCTAATTTGTACCATTTTTTGAGTTCATTCGAGGAGTAAGACATTCTTGTACCTCCCTATCTGTCTGTCCAACCATTTCTTCTTGAAAACGCTGTC
>JAKATW010000097.1 GCA_021827945.1 Thermoplasmata archaeon | reverse complement strand
GAGGGCCTTTCCGAGGACTTCTTCCGAGCTCCCTCCATCGTAAATATCAGATGAATCGAAGAAGTTTATCCCTAATTCAATAGCCTTCTTAACAATTGCATCAGCCGCATCTTGTCGCACTCCTCCGCGCTTTTGAAGATTCCTCTCCCCAAAGGTCATGGTTCCTAATCCAAGAACTGAGCCGTAAACGCCTGTCCTTCCTATTGGAACGTATTTCACAAAATCAACTCCGTAGCAATCGGAGAATGAGCACAATAATATTCAGATCGAGGTGCAGGGAAAATAGACGCTGAAAATCTTCGGAGGATGAAGGTGGGGATCGTAAATTCAGATATGAGACTGCCAATGTTCATGTGCTTGCATAGATCTCTCCAACATTTGATAGTCCTTCGGATGTTTGTCCTTCTCAACAAACCTCCATTTCTCATTCCTTTCTTTAGTTCGCGCATACAACATACTCCAGAACTTCTCATATAAGAGTGAAGAAAACTCGTCTTGTACTTATAGTATGTGTAACCTGTTCATGAGATCAATTATTCCCTTGCGGTCTTCCGGTGAGGCGTCAACATCAGGCGGTCTAACTCTTGCGCTAGAGAAAACTCCCTTAGCTACCAATGCCTCTTTGATTAGCGCGGTTGTAGATCCCTTTCGTCCAGGACTGGCGAATGCTGAATTCGATGCTTGCGAGGCAACGCCATAAATGTGGTGAGCGATAGGAGCTAGCTTGTCCATGAAAATGTTTCTGGCTTCGGTATACTTCTTGTTCAGACTCAGGGAAATGAATTCTGTCCAGTTGTCCCGTCCAAGAGCCATAATCCCCGCTTGTGCACCATCGGCCCCAATCATCATCATTCCCAGCATGTCTACGGTGTCCTCCGATGTTACAAATATCGACAACTTTCCGCGAAGGGCGTTCCATAATTCATAGTGCTCTGCGCAGGTGTATTCTCCTGCCTTGAGCGCAACTACTTCGTCGATCTCATCGGCAATCTTGACCAAAGTCTCGAGTGAATAGGAGAGTCCGTACTCCCTCGGGTACTTGTAGATAGACATAGGCATGTTTACTTCGTTCGCCAGTTTCTTGAAGAACTGATACGGAACATCTGGAGTGCTGACGAGTCTCTTGTATGGTCTTACATCGAAAGGAGGTATCACTTCTATCATGTCGGCACCCGCATTCTCGGCTTCTTTAGCCCTCGCTACCATCTCTGTCATCCGGTGACCGTCCACTCCTGACATAATCGGAATGTTTTTCGGCACAGTTTGTCTAGCAAGTGTAATGAGTCTTTGACGCTCTTCAGGTTCCAGGGAGTAAATCTGTCCGACGAGCGCATTTACATAGACTGCCGCGAGACCCTTTGCTTTGCTGATTTCCTTTAGGTGATTTATGTATTCTTCCTCGATAATTCCTAACTTAGAATCGTGAGGTACTAACGCACTTGCAATGTAACCAGTCAAATGACGATTCTTCATATTTATAAAAAGTTTAATTCGAGTATATAGGGATTATGTCTAACTTTCTTTCAACAGTGAAAGTACGGAAAGTCTACCACTGGTCAGGGCCCATCCTAGGTGCATTCCATGAGAAACATTCAGTGGGCCGGCAGATCCATCCCCAACAACGTAAAGTCCCGGAATAACTTCGCCTCGTACACTGAGCGCCTGACACTTTGTGTTGATTGCAATCCCTCCCTCCGTGACCGTGACGACTGGTCTGAAGGGTCCGAGAAGATAAAAGGGGGAACTTTCTATCGGTCTCAATTCTCCCCTTCCAAAGTCTCCATCCTCTCTAGCAGCAGCAAAACCGTTGTAACGTTCAACCGTTGCCTTCAGGTTATCTGGGTCAAGACTAGACTTCCGTGCCAGAGTCTCCAGTGAATTAGCTTTGTGAATCACGTCCTTCCGAAATTTCAAGTAATCGTCTAGATAGGCGTATGCAATACCTGGGAACGTCGAAATGTAATTGGGCCATCTGACAAGTTTGGTCGCTGTAGAAGCATCGAACAGGACGTACAAGTCCTTTCGAAGTAGAGTTGTTGCTCTCTTGGCTATGGCATATGGATACGGTCGCGAGAGCTCATTTACAAACCGGCTTCCGTCGCCGTTTATGAGTATTCCACCTTCAAGAAATATCTTGTCAGATGGAGCAGTATAAGTTGTTGAGAGTCTGACTATTATATGATTGGTCAAACGATGGGAAGAATTTTCGACCACCCACGCAATCATTCGCGGTAAGAGCCACCAAGTCGCCACTTTTCCTATCTTACCCGTTGCATGTCCTCCGAACCTAAATTGAGTGGTTTCGATCTCCGTATTTTTTATTCCTGCACCAACCTTCCTACACAAGGAAATTCCGTCCCCTGTTGCTGCTGTGTTTACTGGTTCAGCCTCTATGAATCCTGGAATCAGGTCCCTCAATATCTCTCTATTAGAACTATACGGGCCCGTAGCAATTATCACCCCCTTCTTTGCCCTGATCTGAAAAGGTTCGCCTGAAAAAGTGTGACCTGAAACTCCAGTTATTCTCCCCTGCTTGTCTTGAACGAGGGTGGAGACTGTGAAGGACTTCAGGATTTTACCACCACTCTTAGTCCCATAGTGTTCCAACCTGTGGATGTACGAATAAGCACTGGGCACTGCATTATGCATTCTTGGGGTGCGATGCGGAGATTCTGGAAACGGTCCAACAAAAACAACTCCTAACTCCCTAAGCCAGTCAAGGGTCTTGCCAACTTCCTCAGCGTACAATCGCAGTAAGGTTTTATCGCAAATTTGTTCAACCCCCCTAGCCTTGCAAGCCATCATCAAGTCGTCAAAAAAGGCATCAATAGAGTCGTCAATCCCTTTTTCGTTCTGAAGATGAGTCTTTGAGGCAGTGACAGAACCAACAGCATAGATAGTTGTTCCTCCGAGTTCACTTTCTTTTTCTAGGAGGACAGAGGTAAGGTTGCAACTCAATGCAGTTGCATAAGCAGCAAGTCCAGCAGCTCCGCCCCCGACTATAACAACATCGTAATCAGTGTGGATTTCGTTCATTGTCGATCCGTCCCCTGACTACTTGTTACAAACTGTCATTTCATTTAAGAATTTTCTAAAAAAACTAACTATTTGATGCGATTTCTTAGAAACGACTCATACTTGCAAGACTGACTAAAAAGAGAGATCTATAGAGTCCTATCGATGCCGTTGCTGCGAATTTCTTTATGAGGGTGTGCTAAACAGACGACTTTGGGACAAAGTAGTTAATCTTCATCTTTGCATATCAGGATGTACGCTCTCTTCCCCAAGTATTCTTTTGGGCAGTCTATCTTAGCACCTGACCCGAATTTTGTCACCCTCTTTTCTATCATCACTGCGATCTCATCCCTGAGGTACAGATTACCGTTCATCACCTTCACCCTTCTCATGTAAGGAAGTATAATATATATGCATATATATCGATTTTCATGATCACGAGGAAGAGGTCCTGGGAGAGAGACCATATCCCGTTATCAAGAGAATATACCATGATGGCCACGTTTTCGTTACGACAGTTCCAAGAGTGAGGGTTAAGGCTATGTTCGTGTGTTTGGGTCACAATCTTTTCAACTTGTTGTCCCTCAGAAGGAGGGGAATGATAACTTATACTATCTGAACCGCCAAGAAATCACAGGGAAAATCGATAGAAATTAAGGGAGAAACAATACCGTCATACAAATCGGAGCTTCTCTTACGCCACTTTCAGGAAACGAGAATAAATTTATTAGGTTCTTAGAAGTCCTCTACTGAGAGTTCTGATGACTACCCTTTGAGTTAATACGGAAGAGTCTGGATTGTGAATTGCATCCAGCGAGTGAAAATTTTTAAAAACAACGTAACAGCTGAAGAAATAATGAGAAACGATAATAATGCACACAGACATATTCGATCATTCAGATAATGATGCTTGAAGGGGACGGTATCGGTCCAGAAATAATGAGGAGTGCAAAGAGGATCCTGTCGGTTCTAAGTGAGAATTTTAACATTAAGATAGAAGGTGTTCCATATAATATTAGGGTAAGGACTGTTAATAAGGGTGAATGGAACCTCGATATGATTATTGACGAAGCAAAACAGTATAAGGCAATATTGAAGGCCCAATGGGGGATCTAGCCCTGATCGGTGAATCGGGTAAAGAGATGGCACTTGACATAATACTTGGACTGAGGTTTCACTTCGACCTTTTTGCCAATGTGAGGCCAGTGAGGTTTCTTCCAGGAGTATCATCCATACTGAAAGGCTGTGATGAAGATAGAAGGGTAGAGTACACACTGATTAGGGAAAACAGTGAGGGCTTATATTCGAGCCATTTTGGCGGTCTAGTCTTCAGAGACGAGATCGCAATAGACAACCAGATAATCTCAAGAGAAGGGTCCAGAAGAATTTCCCAGTTTGCCTTTGAACTGGCAAGGAGGAGCAATGGATCACCCCTTGACAGTAAGAAAAGTGTCACGTGTGTGGATAAAAGCAACGTCTTGAAATCGTTCGCCTTCTTTAGGAAAGTATTTAGGGAAGTTGCCGGCGAGTTCCCGGATGTAGAACCCAGATACATGTATGGAGACGCAATGGCGCAGTATATGCTATTCCATCCACAGAATCTAAGTGTGATAGTAACGGAGAATATGATTGGGGACATCCTCTCAGACCTTGGGGCTGCGACCGTAGGTGGTCTTGGATTCGCATACAGCGCAAACCTTTCAAGAGAGAAGGGAATGTTTGAACCTGTTCACGGAAGTGCAGGGGATATAGCAGGAAAAGGCATAGCAAATCCCATTGCCATGATCCTTTCCACCACAATGGCGATCGATTGGCTGGGCTGCGGCAACTACGGTGAACTGGTGGAAAAGGCATTGTTTTCTGCCATGAAAAAGGGGATAAAAACCCCGGATATGGGTGGCTCGACGGGCACGGAAAAGTTTACA
>JAKATW010000134.1 GCA_021827945.1 Thermoplasmata archaeon | reverse complement strand
TATTGAAATTGTTGGTTCGGGTTTCTCCACACTTTTAGGGCGTCCAAACCTTATCCTTATGTCTACTCCTCCAGTCTTGGACCTATCCAGCTTCATCTCTCCAGGTAAGTCATCCTCCGTCACTCTAAGAGTGTCGAAGACCTGCTGCATTCCAGAATTAGGGTTATCATCTGTTGGGATAAAATCGTTGTATGATACTAGTTGATGGTTGACTACTTCCATCTCTCTAAAAAACGTATTCAAAATACTATACATCTATCATTCACCCATCACGGTTCTATATATCTTGGCTATTCCACTGGTCCTGCTCTTCCTAACGATCTCAATGATTCTGCCAGGTTCTATTTCTCCCTTTACCTTTTCCAGAGTCTTTATAACGGGATCAGACTTCCTGATCTTCGGAAGCTGTCCCTTGGTCACTCCTAGTGACTTCAAAATCTTTTCCTCCTCCTTCACCGGAATCAACCAATGCTCTGGAACCATCTCGTGCATTAATATATTATATTTCGCCATAGAAATCTAGCCCTCCAGCAATCCAAAGCCCTGAGCCCCCACTGCATCTGAAATTCGATACAAACTCATTTTAAACCTCTGGAATTGCTCAACCTTATCTGTTTGTTATACATATTCTTTGTGTTTTTGCTTAATTTTCTCAATTAATATTTTATCTAGTAGATGGATTTTATAGATGTCTTTTTTCGACGGCCCAATTTCCATGAGAAGATTTATTATATTTTCGATTGTCCTTGGCAACACTCATTCGAGTTTGCTTAACCACGGAAGTACTTCTAGAACGAGAGAAGGCCCGTGGTGAGCCAGAAAATCAAATTCACCAGGCGTCAAGTAGATCTTGCCATTCCTGTATGCAGAAAGTTCCTGCCACTTTCTCTCAGCAATCATTCTCTCAATCATGTCAGGTGCTCTCTTCGAGAACATCTTGGGTTCAATTATAACTATCTCAGGGTCTGATTGCTTGACAAATTCTAAGTCAGGATACAACCATTCCTTCGGTATTTTCGAATAGATCGGTTTCAAGTTCATAAACTGGAGCACATCTGTTATATATGAAAGAGATCCAAATGTCACAGGTCCACTCAGATCGCACTCGAAGTAGACGCTCCTCTCTTTGCCGATCCTGAGATTCTTCATTTGTTCCCATAGATGCCTTTCTAAGGACCTCCCTTTCTCCTCTTCTCCAGTAACGACTCCTACTTTTGTGACGAGATCTATCACACCAGAGAGTGAGGAAGGTAGCCGGAACGAAAATGTATGAAAGTGTGAAGAGAGTTGATCTGCAACTGGGTTCTGATAGCCTGTCACCGTCAATATTAAGTCAGGTTTGAGTTTCTCGAACTGTTCAATGCTTGCATAACCATAACTGGCAACCTTCTTCCTTTTTGTGGCTTCAGGGGGCCTGACACAAAATGGAGTGACACCTACTACCTTATCTTCCAGCCCCAGTTCAAACAGAATTTCGGTCACAGCAGGACTCAGACTGATTATTCTCTCGATCCTTTCTGGCACAATGACCTCCTTGTTCCTGTCGTCTATCAGATTGACCAAGGCATATGAAATTCCATACCTCTATTTTAAACTCTGGATATATGGAATGCAAAAATATTTAGTTGCTAGCTCTGGTCAAGAACTCCTATTATGGACAGATCCTGTGCCTGGAATTTCAGTTGGATTGAGTATACTATCCGATACCCAAGATGGTCATGGTGATAGGTATCATTTAGCTTTTCCTGGGTGAAAAAGTGGATATAGATAGTCGGTTTCCAGCATCCGGGACCCGGCCGATGACAGGCAGGCCTGTGTTATGATATCCGGAACGGAAGATATTCGACTGGTAGATGGGACCGTTCCCTCCACAACTGCTTTGGTCCTTCCTATCCCATGATCAGGAGTTTCCGTTGTTTATGAGAATCCAGCAAGCATTTTATCAACAGAGATTACTTTTCTGTGTTACCGATTTCACTTTGAACTTGTCTCCCAAGGTTTTTAACAACAAAGAGATTGAACCTTCGGAGACTGGATGGCAAGAATCAAGATATTCGGGGAGCCGAAAGAGATGAAGATTGAGGGAGACAGTATCGGCGAGGCAATCCTGAAGCAACTAGGCATGAGTTCCAGTTCAACCATAATATTGAGAAATGGAAAACCAATTCCCGAGGATGCCCCCATTTCAGAAGATGACGAAATAACTGTGATACGATCGTTCTCAGGCGGATGAGAAATCCATTCTGTACCTAAGAATTGCAACCACTCCGCCGTAAGATTCTATTATCCTCCCCGTTTCCCAAGAACTGTGAACAACAAATAGCTTGCAGCCGCCCGAGTTGCACTTGTCCATGTAACTTAATGACTCAGATGTTCTGAAGAATTTGTCCGAGATTAACAAAGTAGAAACTGCGCGCATGTCCAGTGCCTTCTCAACCTCTCTCCTTCCATATGTTGAAATGCCACCCGGGACACCCCTCAGGAAGTCGGAGATCAACTTACTCTCTAGACTCCTTCTTAGGTTTACTACTCCCCCTTGGAGAAGCTCCCGAATCCCGTCCTCCTCTGATCCTCCGACCTGGGTGTTTATGGTTTTAAAGCCATGCTGGGACAGAAGCTTGGTCATCGAATCCCTGAATATCGATGGACCTATGACGTGAATTTCTGACTGCTTGTACTCTTCAATCTTCTCGAGGAGTTCGTAAGTGAGGTTGCTCTCCTTTGTTTCGTACATTTTTCCAGCGCCGGTTGGAATTCTCCAGAGTAGGTCGTTCTTAGATTCGTTGATTCCGTAGAGAGAAATGTTTTGATCGTCAGTAGAGAGTACCAGGATCGTCGCATTTGTCAAGCTCGATGAATCGCCCAAATTTCGCGAGAATGTTTCTCTGTGGGCAGGAAGTATTGAGATTGCGGACCCGGGTTCAACGTTGATGGACTGATGCTCTCCGATGTAATCTTCAGGTCCTCCTATTATCTGACCCAGAATATGCAACCTGGACGTGAGTTCCAAGAACTCGATGCCTTCTATCTTAATTGAAACCTTGATCCTCTCTCTCTCAGTCTTCTTGTTTCGTATCAAGTCATCCTTTCTTTCGACTCTTCTCATTACCTCTGATATGAGGATGTCGCCAGATTTTAGCAGCAGGGAAAGGTACCAGAGATCTTCACCACTGGCGACTTCGATGCTGAAAAGATCTTCCTTAGTTGTGTATCTCAAGTCCTATTCGCTCCATCATCTTACGGAAGTTTTCAGTGTGACTTCCGTTCCAGTAATATTTATTACACATACTGCAGTAGAATATCTCAGTGGCACTTTTGTTTACGTAGTCGGGTAATCCTTCCTTAGAATTTACCTTACTCAATGTTTGTCCGCAGATACTGCATAGTTCCATAAATCCATGTTCAGGATGTGGAAGCCTTCCCCTGATCTCATCAAGTTGCTCAATTGACCTGAAAGACCCAACTAGAATTGAGTTATCCACCCTTTCATGTAACTGTCTGTCCCTCGTAAGCAGCAAGTTGTTTTCGGATATGCTGATGATATATGAATCATCCTTGTCGCTCTCAACGTACCTGACGTCGTAACCGATCATTCTTAGATACCGTGACAGCTTGCCGAGCATACTATCAGCGATGATCATTCTTATACATATACAACTTCGGCGCTTTTTATGTTATCTATTATTTCCCTGCCTAACTGCATTTTCTTCAACTTGATGTCTCTCGGTTCATCAACAGGGTCGGAATAATTGAAGCCGTGAATGAATATTCGCTTCGCTCCGATGAGAGTGGCCATTATAACGCTACGGTCTCCGTCCGTGAATCCTCCGATATTTCTCACATACTTGAGTGCAATGCTTTGAGTGGTACCTAGAACAATACCATTCATCTTCGGTACAAGTTCCCTCAACTTTTGAATGTTGTCGCCGTGGGCGTGGATGACTTTGATTGTTCCACGGCTTTGCAATATTCTGTCAATCGGACCATCCAGGTCTGAAACAATCATATCTACTCTTCCAGTGTAATAACGGATAGCGGAGTCAGCAACAATCACATACCCTTCTGGACTGTTATCGGGATTAGAGGGACCAATAACACTCACCGTTTCCTTCCTGGGAAGCTGATCCCACATATCCTTCCTTAGTATGTCGTTTAGTTCAATACCTGCAAGAAAGTCACAGTAGGGATTGAACCTAAATGACGCGACTATCCTTCTGTGGAGCCTCACGCTCTGAGGTGAGTTCCTGTAAATCTTTTGCATATCTCCTTCTAAAGATTGATATAATAACGCCGAGACTGACGCCTAGAGCAGTCAGTACGATCGCGAGTACGAGATAATATTCCTTGACAGTTCCTACCTGATAGGCGAAATTCACAAAAGAAAGAAGCCCGAGTACTGCAGCAAAGAAGCTTATGTAGAAAGAGGCTGAAAGAAGGTATGCCTTGATCATTTCTCCCCTCTTTCCCTTCTCGAAAATCAAAAATCCCTCGACAATCCTTCCCATATCAAAAACCAGTATTGCGGTTATCGTGAACGGGACTATACGGTAAATCAAGTATATCAGGGCAAGGACTACATCCTTGGTGGAAATGGCAACTTCAAGACCGGTGTATATTCCATATGCAAAGATTGCTATTGCTATGAGGAGTGAAAATACTGTTACTCTTGTGTTCACGAATTCCTCGACCAGTTTTGAAAAACCCTCTGAAATCCTCTTACCCGCTGAATAAGCTTTCCCGAGGAAGTAAATACCGATGGCAGACATCACAGTCATAAACCCAGTTGTTGAAGGGTCCAGGCTACCAAGTCCGTAGAGGTAAACTCTCAACACAAGGACAAAGAGTATCGTGAGGCCAAGAACAAGAAAGGCAACTCCAATTGGAACCAGCACCTTCTTGAGAAACTTCTCTTCTTTCAGCGCCTTCACGATAATGTAATACATGGATTCGATCTGCGGAGATTGTCTAACCGTGACTCTCTTTAATGCACGAATCTTGATTCTGCTCTGTATAAGAGGCAAAATGAATTCATCTTCGGCACCGTCAGATACGACAACCACGTCATTTGGCTTGACCTTGGAAATAACTTCATCAATCTGTTTGGCTAGGATTTCGTCGGAGTATGTGCCTACGTTCTTGTGACCGCAAATAGTAGCAATCTCTGCCTCTTCTCCCGAGTCGACGAGTGAATCCAGGGTGGATATAGCTGAAAAAAGAGCGTTGGAATCCGAGTCCTCAGCGTCCTTCAGCATCAGGGAATTTGCAGCAGAAAGGTTTGCTTCCCTTCCAATTATTGGAGACTTTACTCCTGCTTTCTCTCCAAAATCATTATCCCTGTCCACGCAGAGTATTAGAGTCTTGCTCATTTGACTACAAAGTACCCCGCACTCTTCTGCCTGACGACTCTCTTGACATAGCCCTTGTTCTGAAGTTCTTGCAGTGCGTTTGTGACAAGACCTTTGCCCATAGAACTTGCCTTCATGATGTCGTCAGCAGTCTTTAGTTTGTCCTCTGCAGTTGAGCCCAGTCGCTTTAGGGACTCATAGACTTTTTGAGCGGGTGGTGTAAGATCGCCCATTAATATTCACCGTTATAATGTATAACTATTAAATATAAATATAATTTGTGTACCGAATCGATTCTGTTTGTCCGGAACTTGCGCTTTCTGCAAACTGCGGTCTGTATTTTGAATTGAGAATCAGGCCGACACAAAATATAGATTGTTGAAAGCATAACTTGTCAGATGCTAGAATCCCTCGACGGAAAAATTGAGTCAGTACTTACTGACAAAGACGCTTACGTAAAGATCCTAGCCAAAAAGGAAGAGTTTTCCGAGAAGAGAAAAGCAAGTCTGAATGAGAAATTTTCTGAATTGATGTTCTGCACCCTGACCGCGAACACCTCTGCTGAGATGGGTCTTAGATGTCAGGAAAGCCTTGACCGGACAAGGAAGTTCGATCAGGACAATATCAGGAGAACGCTTCTCAGTTGTCACTATAGATTCCCAAACACGAGATCCAGATTCATATCCGAGAATTACAAGAAAAAGTACCTTCTTGAGGACATACTGGCTCAAGATGGACGAAGAGATTTGCTCATTGAAAATTACATCGGAATTGGAATGAAGGAAGCTTCTCACTTCTTAAGAAACATAGGCTACTTTCAGTACTCAATTCTAGACAAGCACATTCAGAGATTTCTGTCCAGTTATTTCTCGAGGGAGATCAAAGTCAAGAACCGAAGAGATTACGAGAGAGAAGAGATTCACTTCCTGAACATATCGTCGAAATATCAACTAGAACCTGGGATCATGGATCTGGTCATCTGGTACATTATGACAGGAAAGATACTAAAGTGACTGAAGAAGAAATTTAGACCTTTTCTTTGAGACCCAACGATCACCCTGATGAGAGATCAATAAGTGCTCTTGCAGTCTCCTCTGGCTTTGTTACCATAGGGAAGTGGGCAGATTCTATGATCCTGTAATTACCCTCAATTTTTCCCCATTTTCCTGCTATGATTTCATTCACGTCGATTCCACTCCTTGTACAGAATATGTGGGCTCCCTTGACTTTGTCGAATTTTTCCGTAAGCGTGATGGGGTCCGTCGCATACCTCAGGGGCCATGGCGTCGCAAAAGAATTCATCCATTCCTTGTCAGCTCCTAGCACATCTTTACCTATCGTCTTGAGAACTTCATCGGTGAACGGAACTGTTGTCTGGCCCGGTTCCAACTTGCCAAACTCGTTAGGTTGGAAGCTCTGCTGAGGTGTTCTTATTTTTTCTGGTTGGAAGGTGTCCAGGTATATTACGAGTCTTGTCCTTTCAGGAATCTTATCTGCCACAGACGCTACAACCTTAGCTGCGAAACTATGACCGACAAGTACCACATCATCTAGGTCATTGTACCTTATGATGTTCTGCACATCTCTGACCGTCGTTTCAATGCCGAATTCGTTGGAGAATAAGTGAACTCTCTCCCCCATCCCAGTCAGTGTGACTGCGAACACTCTGTGCCCTTCCTTTTCCAGAATTGGAGTCACCTTTTTCCAGACCCATCCACCAAGCCATGCTCCGGGGACCAAGACAAATGACGTCATTATGATCTTTCCTGCCAACCTATTCTATCCATTATTTAAGCATTAGGTATTTCTCAGAAATAAGAGAAACAGTGCGACGATCCATTTACGGACTTCTTTCTGCCTCCAAAACTCCGCTCAGAATGAAAGGCAATTTTCATTAGGACGTAAGAACTAAAGTCTTCTCTGGGATGGATGTATGAGAGCAACCTTAGCAGTGGGCGGAAATGCCCTACTTGAAAAATATGACAGAGGAACTGCAGAAGAACAGATAAGTCGGGCAGAAGCTACGGCTAGGAAGACCTACAAATTTTTCAAAGACAATGACGTCGTTCTCACGCATGGGAATGGTCCACAAGTTGGAGCCATTCTTCTTCAGAACGAGTTCTCCAGTTCCATCAGTCCTGCAATGCCACTGGACGTCTGTGGGGCTATGTCACAGGGAAACATCGGTTATTTCCTACAGACTTCCTTCCAAAAAGTATTCAATGAAACGGGAGTGAACAGGAAGGTCGTTACCCTGATCACCAGAACAGTGGTGGAGGGGGATGATCCCGCATTCAGGAATCCCACTAAACCTGTTGGAAAGTATTATACGAGGGACGAGGCGAGGGTCCTTGAGGAAAACAACGGGTTTGTCATGAAAGAAGACGCCGGAAGAGGTTACAGGAGAGTAGTTCCATCGCCCATACCAATCGATATAGTCGAGATAGAACAAATAAGGTATCTGATGAACGAGAGATTCGTACCAATCGCAGTGGGTGGTGGAGGTATCCCCGTTGTCAAGACCGATGGAGGTTATGCGGGAGTTGAAGCTGTGATTGACAAAGACCTTGCATCATCTCTGATCGCAGTGGAACTAGATGTGGACTCATTCATAATTCTCACAGCAGTTGATTCTGCATACATAAACTTCAACAAACCCAATAAACAGAAGCTTGGGACGATCGACATTGAAGAAATCAAGAAGTTGAGACTGGAGGGGCATTTTGCCGCGGGCAGCATGCTTCCAAAGATAGATGCCGCAATCAACTTCGTATCAAAGACTGGAAGAAAGGCTATAATCACCAACGCAGATAATATGGCAGATGCCCTTGCCGGAAAGGCGGGAACAATCATTACTGCTTAAATCTTTGATACCTTATCTTCACTTACACTCACCTTATCGTGAGTTTCCAGCCAAGAAATAGTTTCGTCGAATTCTCTTCTAGAGATGAAAAGGTCATTCTTTACGGCGAGACAATTCGATATCCGATCTTTGGTAGATGGACCGTCAATGCAGTTCAGAATAAGGTTCCTTAAATCTTCTTTCCTGTTCCAGGGAAATATGAACCATTTCCAGTTGTCAGCTGTGATCTCCTCAGCATAATAGTCAGGTGCGATTTCTGACTTTTTGATGTGGAGAAAAGTCGCGCTCCGCACAACCTTTGGGTTCTTCTGTTTTGTTGCCTCGATTGCTAGCTTTAGGGATTGACCTGTATCAGTTATGTCGTCAACAACAAGCACGGACCTTCCATTCAGATCCTTGACTATCGGGTATGTGACGACAGCTTTCCCGTCAGGAGTCGCTGTGATTCCCCAATGCTCTGTCTTGAGAGTGAATATGTCCTTTATGCTCAGATAATCAGCTACGATCCTTGATGGAACTAACCCGCCCCTTATGACGGAAATGACACAATCGAACTTGAAATCGCCTATCTTCTCAACAATTATCTCCGCCCACCTTTCAATTTCCTCCCAGCTGACAACTCTTGAGGGAACCTTTTGAAAGTCCATTATTATCAGTTTGAAGTGTTTCTCTTTATTTAAGTGCTTTTACTGTGCAAAATCGCGGAGAGATGTGACTCAGATTCATCCGCCTCAGAAAAGAGTTTAAACTGAATTTGCAATCAAGTTTAATGAAAGTTGTATTTGGCAACGACGACGTTGCTGGTAAGAATATTAGTTATTTCCTCGAGAAGAATTTCGCAGTCGATGTTATCGGATTGAAGGAGCACCCGATCTATCACGATTACCCAGAGAAAGACGCTAATGCCAGAAAGGGGGAGTTGATTATAGTACCCAGCCAGCACAAGAGTCTCAAAAGTATAAGGAGTCTCACGGTTCATGCGGCAGGGAATTTTGACACAAATGATTATGGCGGGGCAAAGAACAAGATGACACCCTTCGATGCGAAGTACGCAAGAGGCGTGCTGCTAAATATAGACAAGTATGCGAAGGGTCTGAACTTTGAAGTCACATACGAAGCGACACACCACGGACCGTACTCAGAGAATCCACTGGTATTCGTTGAGATAGGATCCAGCGACCTAGAATATGGGGACAGGGAAATAGGATATATGATGGCGAGGTCAATTTACGAATCTTTTGACGAGGATGCGGAGATCTACTGTGGAGTAGGAGGGCTGCACTATTCCAGCAAGTTTACCAAGATGGCTCTCAATGAGGGGGTCGCGCTCGGTCATATCGCTTCCAAGTACAGGTTTGCATCACTCACTCCAGATTCTCTCTCAGAAATGTACCAGAAGACAATTGATTCACAAGGTTTCCTGATAGAGAGCAAATCATTCGATTCTCTGCAGAGAAATTCTCTCAAGAAGATGCTTGAATCTAGATCCCTCAATTACAGATTTATCTAAGTCCTACAGGGATGCCACGATCAGCGGAAGGATTACTGTTGCTTCTCCCTCTATCGAGACCTGCTTGGCTCGAGGCTTTATTTTCCCCCATGAAACGGCCTCTCTGGGCTGTGCACCGGAAAGGCTTCCGTCGAATTCCTGGGCCGTAGTTATGTAGACTGCGTAATCAAGTCCTCCCCTGAACTGGTTCCACCATATGACGTGGTGCTTCGATATCCCGCCACCTATTATGATTGCACCCATCTTCCCTCTTGACGAATTGAACATTATCTCGCTCAACCTGTGCTCGTCTTCCAGAGAATCGATTGCAAAATCACGATTCATCTCCCAGAATGACCACAACTGTGAACCAAATGATCCATCTGTGTATCCCGGGATGAAGACATCTACTCCGTTCCTGTATGCAGAATTCAGGATTGAATTTTCTTTCATTCCTTTCCCGAGGTCCCTCAGGAGATCGCTTATTGCCCACTTCTTCCTCTTTTGATATTCCTTCTCGAGGAAGGGCGTCATTCTTTCCTCTATGACCTTCCCGTAGTGATCCTGTGGAATCACGACGTTTCCCAACCTGTACTTCTTCTCTTTTAGGAGTTGTCCGTCATTCATCATGAAGTCCCCGCGGTAATAGTTCTTGTAACACCTTGCCAGGTCGTGATCAACTGTACCTGCAGTTGTAATGATGTGATTGACCATTCCTAGATTTATGAGGTCGACTATTGCGCCCCTGGTACCTGTCGAAACGATGTCTGCCGTGAAACTGAGGAATGTTTCTACTTTGTTCTCTCTCATCTCCCTAATGATCTTCACTGCTGCACCGAGCTTAGGGGCCGTAAAACCCCCGGAACTGGCGAACTGTTCTAGTAATTCAGCTACTCTCATTCCCCTCCTTATCTTCATGTCTTCAACCGGTTTCATCTGAATTCCTCCATTAGGGCCCTCCTCTTGGGATTACTCTCAAAATACTTCTTGGAAGGTTCGAGTATCTTGACCAGTTCTGCCGAGAGGGCATCCTTCAGGTCTGATGGATGTATTTTACCCTCTACGAAGTCGTGCTCCATCTCCTTGTAACTCCTATACTCCATCCTCTCCCCTATCTTGATTCCATCGTTATAGAAATTGAAAATAATGTTCCTGTAAATCTGCAGGATCGGGTTTCCTTCTGTCGTCTTTTCTGGACAGAAAGCAGACCTGATCTTCCTTGAAATGTCTTCTGGCTGGTCGTGAATGAAAATTGCCGAATCAACCTTACTCTTGCTCATCTTGTTCAGTGGGTCCATCCTGTTCCCACCCTTCAGAGAAGAGATCAGAGGGCTGTGGATTGCGACAAAACCCTTCTTTCCCACCTTCTTGTGGATATCCCTTGCTAGCATGTGCACGTGTCTCTGGTCCATCCCACCAAACGCAACATCAAGGTCCATGTAGAAGATATCTGTTGCCTGCATCATCGGATAAATGAGCTTAGAGGAGTCCTTGTCTGCGTCTTCCTCGCTCCTGCCCATTATTGGGAGTGCCCTCTTTATCCTGGAGATCGTGAGAGATTTTGCTACCTTCAAAAGCAAAGCCCAGTAATCTGAGTTTGCAACCAAGTCAGATGCATAGATGAACTCCACTTTGGGGTCCAGTCCCAGAGAGACGAACCCCTCTTTCATATATTCCGCATTCCTTCTTATCTTCTCCATGTCCCCACCGAACTTGTCATTGACGGAAGCGTGCCAGTCAGCCAGGAGAATCTTCATTTCTATTCCCGCTTCAACTGCCAGATTGAAAATGTTGGTCCAGTACAGACCTGTTCCAATGTGGAGTGGCCCCGATGGCTCAAACCCACAGTAGCCCTTCGCCCTATCTAGCTTTTTCAATTCCTCTGCAGTGATCACTTCCTGAACAACCGATTCCAGCTTGGACAGGTCTTTCAGCATGAATCTGCAGATATTGGCGCTATTTCATTGTTACTATAGCCAGATTGCGTGTCTCTTTCTTAGATCCGCCTCTTTCTCTCCCTTCATTGACATAAGGAGCGCTACCATCGTATCCAGGAGGACATGACAGGACGCCTCAAACAGAGTCCCAAGTGGAGCAAGGTCTGAGGAATTTTTCGTCTTCAGTACAATCTTGAAATCGCTAGCTTTGTATATCGAGTTATCTACGGAAGAAGTTATTGATATGATCTTTGCATTGACCCTCTTGCAAATTTGGGCGACCAACAGTGCGCCCTGCGTCTCACCCGTTCCCGATAGGAGGATGACAGAATCTTTTTCGGTTACTACCGGTGCTATTGTTTCTCCCACGAAATACGCATGCAATCCCATCTGAACGAGTCTCATCGCAAACATCCTCCCCACTATGCCCGATCTCCCGACGCCATACACGAAGATGTTCCTAGAATCCAGGATTAAACTGCAGATATCGCTAACCGTCCTTTCATCCAGTTCTTTTAGATTCTCAAAATTGCGCATAATGTACTCAAAAGAATCAGATATAGTAGTCATCGAAACTCAAGTATTGATTACTAATTTAATTTATCTTAGCGAATGTTCTGCCTCCTATTCCTTGTCCACTAGCTCATATCGCCGGAGAAACTGTCTGCTATTTGTACAGTTCTATGAAATCGTAACCTCTCTCCTTTCCATAGCAGTACTTGACTTCTTGGAACCCCTTCTTGAGTTCCACTATCTCATCTTTCACGTTCTTTCCCTTTAAGGCCCTGTCCATCAGATCTGCTATGTGAGACATCTCGCTCTTGCCCATTCCGATTCGGGTGGCCTCTTGTGTCCCTATTCTGATCCCGGAAGGGTCCTGTGCCTTCGTATTTGAGTCTCCGGGGATCATGTTCTTGTTCAGAATTATGAGATTCTTTTCGAGTTCCTCTGCGACATGTTTCCCCCCTCCCTGGCTCTTCACGTCTATCAGCAGCGTGTGGCTTTCGGTAAAACCATTCTTCTCTGCAAGTACCTTGAACCCTCTTGAATACAGCTCTCTTCCCAGCGTTTTCGCATTATCGATTATCGCGGAGGCATAGGACTCTCCGTAATCTATCATTTCTGCTGCAGTGACTCCCAGACCAGCCATAGCACCTATATGGTGATTAGAAATGACTCCCGGGAATACTCCTCTCCTCACCTTTTTCCACTTTTCTTCATCTGTGTTTCCCACAATGACTCCGTGCTGCGGTCCCGGGAAGGTCTTGTGAGTACTTCCCGATATGACATCTGCTCCCTCTCTCACTGGATCTTGGAATCTCTTGCCTGCAATCAAACCCAGGACGTGAGCTCCGTCGTACCACACCGTGCTGCCAACATCATCAATCGTATCCTTGAGTTCCTTTATAGGTGCGGGGAACAAGAAAACTGAGAACCCAAACAGGACTACTTTGGGCCTTTCGGCCAGTATAGCTTTTCGGGTTCCATCTATATCGACTTTCATGTTCTCTGTGTCGAAAGCCATGTTCTTGATGTTGCATCCCCTCATCCCGACCGCTCCGAATTGCGCAGATGAAATGTGAGCACCAGAATCCAAGCTCGGTGTCAGAATTGTCTCTCCGGGCTGCAGGAATGCAAATACCAGTGCCTGATTGGCATTCGTTCCCGAGATTGGTCTTACGTCAGCCTGTTTCGACTTGAACAACTTCCTGACTAGTTCTTCCACCCTCGTCTCCATCTCATCAACTATCTTGTTCCCCTGGTAATACCTGTGCCCGGGAAGACCCTCCGCGTATCTGTTGTTAAAATCCGAGATCACCATCTCCTTCGTGAGAGGGCTCATTAAATTTTCGCTTGCAATGAGCGGGATTGAATTTTTGAAAAGATCGGTGTGTTCGACTGCCTTTTGTCTTATCCACAGAGCTTCATTTAATGTCGAATCAAGAGACATGCTCAAACAGTTAAACTAAATTAATAAATATTTACGATAACAGACTGGGGCAATCGATATGCCAGAATCATTAGTTCTCTGTCAAGAGTTTCGTTGATTGTAACTAAGACTCTCCAGCGAGCTTTATCGCCAGCTCTACTGCCTCTATTGGAGTCTTTACCTTGATGAATCTACCCTCATTCTTCTTCTTTGGCGTGAACTCCAGAGTACCAATCGCAACAACATCCTTCCCTTCCGTTAGCGCGAAGGCAGCTTCTGAAATGGTCCCCGTAGACCCATCGATGGCTATGACCACCTTTCCAGCTCTTGCGACTAGAAAATTCCTTGCGTAACCGAGCCCAGTAGGAAGTGCAGCTGACAGATATTTGTTTCCTTCTTCTGGCTTGCTTCCGGGAAGTATACCTATCACCAACCCGTTTTCTTCTCTGACACCCCTGGCCACGCACTCCATTACGCCCTGCAAACCACCACAGAATACCGTAGCCCCTCTTTTAGCCAGCAGTCTGCCTACTTCTCTTGCCACCTCACACGTCTCAGCGGGAATTTCGCTCCCACCAATTACCGATACATTAAGCACCATAACTGACCTGGACCCTGAACTAAATTCAGATTCCCCTGGGAATCACTAACCATATATCGACTGTTCAGCCTGCTTTTGCACCTTGTCTTTCTGAAGTTGGTTGAATTTGCTGATTATATCGCTGGTCTGTTCATGCAGCTTATTCACGGACTCTTCCAGGATGTCTGTGCCAATCTTCAGATTGTAGGCTTTGTTAAGAACTTCGATCACAGAAAGGACGGCCCCCGGATCAGGCATGTCAACCGATGCTTCCGTCATAAGGGAAACAGCTTCGAATTTCTTGCCGATGATTTGGTTAATCAACGCACCACCTATCCCAGAAATAATAGCGGATCCTGCACTCTCCACTCCAACATCAGATAACTTCTTGAAATTATCTGTTTCTGCTGCTCCATATACGGTCCTTTTGTCCACCAGACCCTTCGTAGGAATGCCGTCCACAACGACTATCTCTTTCGGGCTGATGACTTCGAGCCACTTCACCAGCGCGGATGAAATCTCGTACAGCCCCTCGTCATCTATTGGAACTTCACAGGTGATAACCATTAAAGTACCGCCAGAATTTACGTATATTCTGAACGGCGTTCTCATCTTGCCCCCTACAAAAACTGTGACGGGAGGAATGTGTATGCTCCTGATCTGGGCAATCTGGTGGAGTTTTTCCTGTTCTATTATGTATGATGAGGTCAAGAGCCCAAGTGTCGTGTTTTCAACAAACCCGAGAATAACCAGAGGGCTCTTAGGAACAAACTTGTCAATTTCTACTACTTGTGCGTCTTCGTTATTCATGTAAACTAATCAGTATTGCACATAAAAACTTTCATGTGAGTACTTTATCACGAGATATTCAAGAACTGATTTTCTTATATTGGCCGTAGATGTTTTCGTATATTTTTTCCATCCTTCTGAGACTTCTTTTCAGAGCAGCTTGGGGTTTCCCCTGCTTTACCTTTATGTGGATCTTTGGGTTTGAAAGATACGGGTGTTCGAAATAGTATCTGGCGCTATCTACCATGCTGTCGTTCTCTATCTCTTCCATGAGTGGTCTGAGTATCGTGTTGTCGTTGTTGAGAACCTCGTAGGCGATGAAGTCCTTGCCCTTGTCTACGACGACAAATTCCATTTCTTTCATCCGAACCTAATTTTCATTCACTTATTAACCTCATCGGTCTTGGAAAGGTCCTGAAGTCTCTTTACCCCATCTATCTCCAGTATAACCCTGTGCACCTGGTCTGGGACCAGGTCGTCCCACTTCTTTCCTTCTATTATCCTCTTTCTGATCTCTCTCCCTGAATAGTGCTCCCTCGATTTCATCTCGGGCTCCATCACGTTCTTCCCTGCCTCAAGGAAGAGCCTCTTTACGAGGGGATTTGCAGAAACCGCTATATCGAAGGGTGGAGTGAGTGAAACTATGTGACTGACCCAGAGACTGTTTCTGTAGAGGTCCTCTATCGGGACGAGATAATAATCGTGAATTGAATCAGCCTCCATCGCCATCTGGATCATGTACTGTCTTTCACCAGCAGTGAACGGATTTACAAGAGTGTGAGACTCCTGTGCGCTTCCGATACCGATAATGATTGAACCGTATTCGTTGACTATCTTTCTGGCTAACCACATGTGACCGTTGTGAAAAGGTTGAAATCTCCCTATTAAGAGGGGACGCATACAACTAAATTAACACTACGATTAAACCATTTCTTTGTATCGACTGATTCGTTCCAGTGATTCTGAATCCATTTCAGACGAGTTCCATGTCAGGTTATTGCTTTCGGGCTTCACATTTATATAATCCAGCTCTAGCTCCATGATTGTTCTTAAGATCCAGATTCTCTTTTCAGATATTATTTAATATTAGAAACCATGCTCGTTTACTTATCAAGAGCGCGGTTTCCCCCAAAAGCTGGCTGCCCGGAGGGTCTCCGTAAATGAAAGGTGCATCTCCCAAATTTCTTGCACGTTCACAAAAATCAAAGATGTCGGGATATTATTCCTACGCAGCCCATCTCAATCCGTCTAGCAATGCACTCTATTAGAGCATGATTCGAATCCCTGATTATTGCATTGACTGCGTTTTTGACCAACGAACCCACCCAGCTTGCAGGTGACGTTCTGTCCAGCACTTGTTCCAGGCTCTTCTTCCTCTTCGACGGTAGCCTCCCTTTTATTCCCTTGACCGGATTCCCTCTTCTGACTCTCAGGTTTAGCGCGTCAAGTTTTTTTATGAATTA
Organism: Thermoplasmata archaeon; assembly: GCA_021827945.1. Taxonomy (GTDB): domain Archaea; phylum Thermoplasmatota; class Thermoplasmata; order Thermoplasmatales. The sequence goes on along the minus strand of JAKATW010000134.1, from coordinate 9,463 downwards.
AATATCTCTACCTGTGTCCGATGCTTTTGAATCGGGGGACAGAATCGAAGTCCAGTGGAAGGGTACAAAATTCTCTGGGATGTTCATTTCAAGGGACGAAAAGGTAACAGTAATCAAGCTCCAGAATGGGTACAATCTCTCGCTTGAAAATTCCAGCATAAAAGGTATTGAACTGGTCTCCAAGTTCATTCCAAAACCTGCGTTGACTGGCAGCCAGAGGGGAAACGGAAAGAGAGTATTTCTCCTAGGAACCGGTGGTACGATTGCAAGTTACGTGGATTATGAAACAGGAGCCGTGAAACCTGCAAGAACAGTCCAGGAAATGCTCTATGCCCAGCCCGATCTATCAAAGATCGCAACGATTGACGCTGAAATCATACTGAATATTCTATCTGAGGATATGCGCAAAATAGATTGGATAAACATAGCAAAAAAGGTCTACGAAAAGATAGAGAGGGGGGAGGGTGTCGTTGTCACCCATGGAACGGACGTCCTCTCATTCTCGTCTTCAGCCCTGTCCTTTCTGATTGAGAATCCAAAGGCACCCATAGTGTTCACAGCGTCTCAGAGGTCTCCTGATAGACCTTCTTCGGATGCATTCTTCAATCTAAGCGGAGCGGTAAAGGTCGCGCAATCTGATGCAGGTCTGGTCTGCGTGGTCATGCATTCATCTACAAGCGACAATACTCTTGACATCCATTCAGGGGTGAGATTGAGGAAGATGCACTCCTCCAGAAGAGATGCATTCAAGAGCATAAACTCAGAACCCATAGGACAGATTGATGATAGCCTTCAGATTCACTGGAAGAGATATGAAAAGGTGAACAGCAAGCCGATGAAGCTATACGACAAAATAAGCGAGAAAGTTGGCCTCCTCTACTTTTATCCGGGACTTAGCGAAGAACTCTTCAATAAGTTCGCTGAAGTCAACGATGGATTGATTGTTGCTGGCACGGGACTTGGACACATAACTAACAGGTTCGTTTCCCAGATAAGAGACTATACATCTCAGGGGAAGATAATCGGAATCACCACTCAGTGCCTCTACGGTAGTGTGGACCTTGATGTCTATACTACGGGGAGAAATCTTCTGGGAGCGGGAGTTATACCCCTTCAGGATATGCTCCCGGAAGTTGCCTACACAAAGCTGTCATTTCTCCTGGGTAATTTCGATACTGATACTGCTAAACGCCTCATCGGCATGAATCTCCGGGGTGAGATCTCTGACAGAAGAACCGAATGACGTGAAGATTGGACTCGAGATACACTTTCAAGTCAGGGGGAGGAAACTCTTCTGCGAATGTGAGGGAGAGGAAGATACCAAGGAACTAGGAACTTTCAGCAGAAAACTGACCGTGGTCTCCGGAGAGAAATCAGAAAAGGACGCTGCAGCACTGCAGGAGTCAATGAAGGGAAAACTTTTCGAGTACGTGAGGACAGAGAATTCATGTCTGGTAGAGATGGACGAGGAACCGCCCCACCTGCCTGGTAGAGAGACGCTAGACACAGCTATCATCGTTTCCCTCATACTCGGTTGTAGGATAGTGGACAACGTCCACTTCATGCGGAAGATCGTGATTGACGGATCTAACACATCCGGATTTCAGAGAACCGGAATTGTGGGATTACGTGGAGTATTCAAGTCAGATTCCAAATCGATCGGAATAACGTCCGTCACTCTTGAGGAAGAGGCATGTAAGAAGATAAGAGAGGATGAAAGAAAAATCGTCTATTCCCTTGACAGGCTCGGCATTCCTCTCATCGAGATATCCACGGACCCAGACATCCGCTCACCTAAGGAAGCAAGGGAAGTTGCACAGAGCATAGGGCTGGCGGTCAAACAAAGCGGGATGATTAGAAGAGAAGCTAGCAGCATAAGACAGGACCTCAATGTATCCATAAGGGGGGGGAACAGGGTGGAGATAAAGGGAGTCCAGTCACTTTCCCAGATCGAGAGAGTACTTGCAAATGAGATAGAGAGACAGGAATCTCTTGTAGAGATTGCGAAAATACTCAAGGGCAGACCTGTATCAACTGACCTCGCATTGGAAGACCTAACGGGCTCCTCCCTCTTCAGTGCATCTGAATTATTTGCTAAGGGAGTGAAGAGTGGCAAGAGGATATATGGGTTCAGCCTTCCAGGCCTATCCGGAGTCCTCAACAAAGATAAATTCCGACTTGGAAGAGAGATAGCGGGGCGACTGAAGGCAGTAGGTATTGGAGGTTTCATCCATTCGGATGAGCTACCAAACTACGGCATAGGTGAGAGCGAGAAGAGCGAGATATCGGAAAGACTCAGGACCAAAGATGACGATGCTTTTGGTCTGGTGATCCTGGAACCGACGAAGATAGAGATGTGCATAGAGATCATCCAGGGCAGAGTGAGAGAAGCCATGATTGGGGTTCCTGCCGAAACAAGAGGAGCTATGGAAAATGGTACAAGATTCCTAAGACCGTTGCCTGGAAGCTCGAGGATGTATCCAGAGACTGACATTCCACTTATCCCCCTCGATTCATCCTATGTGAGAGAGGTGGAAAAGAGGGTTCCTCCCACGGTGGAAAAGAGGGTCGACTACCTGGAGTCCCTCGGAATTCCAAGACAGGAGGCATTCAACTCCCTCTGGAAGGAGTACGATGACGTGCTGGAATCGTTCGTGAAAGAATATGGGAACCCAAAGATCTGTGCAAAGTTTCTGTCCGTTGTGTATTCAACGGACTCTCCAGACGTCAACGAGGCCAGGAACCTAATGGCAAGGTATGCAAGAGGCAACATCCCCTCTGAATCACTTGAATCGCTATATCTGGAAGGGGAATTCAAGCTCTCTGAAAAGAGAAAAATAGTCCTCGTTAGGAAGGGCTCCGTCCGTTCCTCACTTGGTATAGAGGATGAGGAAGGGATAAGGGAGATTGGACTTGACTTCAGGATAAAGAACGAGAGCAACCAAGAATTGATCAAGATAGTGGAGAGCGTGGTCGGTGATAACGAAGAGTTGATCAGAGAAAAAGGTGAGGCTTCGTTCAAACTTCTGATGGGATTAGTGATGAAACAGGCAAGAGGACAATTTGAAGGCAAGGAGATATCGGAGCTACTCACTCAGAAGATAAAGCAAGTTCTAGCGAGGCAATGAAAACCCTCACACAAACAGTGATTTCAGTAAAAGGCACTGCCTTCTACCTACGCATTTTCAACCATAATCAAGACGACCCGTCGCTTTTTCTTCGTATAATTTAGCGTAAACATCTGAGAGCAAGGTGAAAAGCAAAACTTAAGTACAAAAAATCTGTTTTAGTGAGATTAAAAATGAATGAGGATACCGCGTTTCCAAAATTTAAGTGTTTGATCACGGACTCGATGGAGGAGTATGATTCTGGCGTGTGGGAGTTCTTTAGACATTTCGATTGTATCCAATCAGATTTTGGACAGCTTATGATATTAGACAGTGAGTGGAGAGAGAGTTATGTTAAGTTGATCCATTATTACTCTGATCTTGGCTCATCGATAGTTCTCAAGAGGAAAGCCCCAGATCCGGGGTTTCTTGAATCCTTGGTCTCACCTAAAATTGGGGACACCGACGCTGAAGACGTTCTACTTCGTGCAAATGGCAGTGTGGTTGGATATCTGCTAAGGACTGGGGCAGACTTAGAGAGACTTATGGCAGAGTTTATAAGAATCAGCAAGACTCCTAGATTTTCTGGGACCTTTGCAGCAGAGAAGTTCGAAGGTATCAGACTTCTTGCCAGAGTGCTTTATAGCAGGGGCATAGAGAAGTCAAAGCAGTGATACCCTCTGGAACCATTCCTGGAGAAACAAACAAATTATAATAGAACGAATACGTTGCCAATCTGTGATAGACGTTAGCGTCCTCAGGAAGAACCCTGAAATCCTTTTTGAAAGCCAGAAGAGGAGATTTCAGGAAGATGGAATCATAAAGGAAGCAATAAGACTGGATTCCGAGTGGAGGGAACTTCTGAGAGAGAGCAACAATCTGAAAGCCGACAAGAACAAACTTGTCAGAGAGATTGGAGAAAAGATCAGGAAAGGAGATAGTGCAGATTCCACCAAAGCAAAGGCAACAGAGATTGACAGAGAGATAGAAAATTACGACACCAGGCTGAGAGAGACTGAGACAAGGCGCGACGATGTACTCAGGAGAATCCCCAACATCGTTGATAATTCAGCACCTGTAGCTAGAGACGATACCGGAAACGTCCCTGTATATTTCGAAGGGCTGGCAAGGGTCTTCAAGGATGACATTAAAAATTTCACCAGACAGAGCGGTGGAAAAATGAACTTTGAACAGACTGACTTCAAGGCCAAGAGTCACGTGGATTTGCTGGTCCATAGGGGCCTTGCAAATCTTGAGAGCGCAGCCAGCGTCGCGGGTTCAAGATTCTACTACTTGCTGGGGGATCTCGTTCTGCTTGAGTCTACACTTGAGCACTATGCCCTAAAGTTCCTTCAGAAAAAGGGATTCACGCTGGTAGAGCCTCCCTTCATGCTGAACAAGGAGGCAACGAACGGTGCAACTGACTTCACTGCCTTTGAGGACACCCTCTACAAGGTGGAGGGAGAAGACCTGTACCTAATCGCCACGTCCGAACATCCCATCGCTGCATACCATTCAGATTCCATACTGGAGGAGAGCAGTCTGCCGCTTTTATATGCGGGAATATCACCATGCTTTAGGAGAGAAGCTGGTGCTCACGGCAAGGACACCAAGGGCATATTCAGAGTTCATCAATTCAACAAGATTGAACAATTCGCATATGTAAAGCCTGAGGACTCGAAGAGTTACCACAATAAACTGCTTGAGAATGCGAAAGAGTTCTACAGATCCCTTGAGATACCTTTCAGAGTAGTCGATATTGCTACTGGGGACCTTGGTAACGTTGCGAGCAGGAAGTTCGATATAGAGGCGTGGTATCCTGCGCAGGCGCAGTTCAGAGAAGTTGTCAGCGCTTCAAATGTACTGGATTATCAGGCGAGAAGATTAAAGGTAAGGTACAGAGCCAAGGAGGGGAACATTTTCGTTCACACACTTAACTCAACCCTTATTGCAACTACCAGAACGCTAGTTGCGATAGCTGAAAACAATCAGCAAGAGGATGGGACGATAGTTGTCCCTAAAGTCCTCAGGGATTTGATGGGGAAAGAGGTAATCTAGACCTTGGAAGTAGATTTCTCCGCACCTGAAGAGTTTCTTAAATACGTAGAGAGAGAGGGGATAGAGAAACTGTACCCTCTTCAGGTAGAGGGTATCAAGATCCTTTCCAGAGGCGATTCCCTTCTCCTTGCAACTCCAACTTCATCAGGGAAGACTGTGGTTTCAATCTTCGGTATACTGAGAGCCTGGAAGAAGGGACTTAGGTCACTATACGTTGTGCCCCTCAGGGCTCTCGCTGATGAGAAATACGAAGACTTGAAATTCTTTGGAGAGCTCGGGATGAAGGTAGGAATAAGCACCGGCGATTACGATAGACCATCCAACTATCTGAAGAATTATGATGTGATAATATCCACTTCAGAGAAGGTGGATTCCCTGTTAAGGAACAATCCATCCGTTTTCGATAATCTTGGATTCGTCGTGTTTGATGAAATTCACAATATTCTGGATGAATCAAGAGGGAGTACCCTTGAGATTGTCATATCAAAGATAAGATTCCTGGTTGAGGGAGCACAGTTCATAGCTATGTCTGCCACGGTGAAGAACGTCAAGGACATTGCAATGTGGTTGAACTCACTGGAAGTGACGAGTGACTTTAGGCCTGTGCCACTGAGGAAATTTGTCGTCACATCTGATTCTGTCATTGACGAGGATGGATTGCTGGTATCAGATATAGATTCCTTAGAAAATTTCGTAACCGACTCATTAGAAAACTCTGGCCAGACCCTGATTTTCGTCAGATCGAGAAAGTCTGCCGAGAGCACTGCAGAAAAGATGAGCAGACTGGTAGAGGCAAAACTGTCCGTCAAGGAAAGAGAAGAGCTGAGCAGTATAAAGAACGATTCTGAGTCACCCGGCTACGAGAAGCTGCTACCGATTCTGAAGAGAGGAGTCGGGTATCATCATGCGGGCATGCTTTCTGAGCAGAGGAGACTCGTTGAGCACCTGTTTAGGGACAGAAAGGTCAAGGTGATAGTTGCAACGACAACGTTAGCGGCCGGTCTGAATCTCCCCGCAAGGTCTGTCGTCATAAAGGATGTATTTAGGTATGACGGATTCTCTTCTGTACTAATACCAAATCTTGAAGTCCAGCAGATGCTCGGAAGGGCAGGCCGGGTCAAGTACGATAAGATAGGCAACGGCTACATCTACTCTTCAAAGATACGACTGCAGGAGGTATTTTCAACATACATTAACGGAGAACTGGAGAGCATTTCGTCGAGAATAAACGAGGGCAAGATCAGGATGCACGTCCTTGGACTGATCTCATCTGGGATGAGCAAGGACCTGGGATCCCTTAAGAAATTCTTTTCGACGACCCTTGCGTTTCATGAGGGACTCCGTCTGGATGAGTGGATCGGCAGGAGCATCAATTTTCTCAGGGATAACGACATGATCAAAGGGACGGATTCGTTCAGACCTACACCCTTCGGAAGAAAGGTGTCAGAGCTGTATATAGACCCTTTGACAGGGGTGATCCTCAGGGATACCGTTCCTCTTTCTGACACTGATGACGTTCTTCTTGGCATATGCGCTACTCCGGACATGCCGTCCCTGTATGTATCGGATAATGAGTCCTTCCCCTACATTCCGCCTGCACATCTTCCATTTCATCCGGAGCCAGAACAGATGAAGGTCGCACTGATCCTTAGGGACTGGATCGAAGAAATTCCTGAGGATGTGATAGTTGAAAAGTATCACATCTGGCCAGCGGATCTGAGAAACAGGGTGGAGATTGCTGACTGGCTATCGCACTCTCTCTACGAAATATCTAGGGCACTAAATCTTGGTAGAACGGAGTTGAGAGCCCTGAATTACCGCATATCAAATGGCATCCAACAGGACCTGATTCCACTGGTATTTCTTCCAAACGTGGGAAGAGTCAGGGCTAGAAGACTGAAGATGAATGGTTTCGACCTAGAAAAAATAGCCAACTCTACTCCAAGGGACCTAGAAAGAATTCAGGGGTTCGGAGAGAGGATGTCAGAGAGCATAATAAGGGAAGCCAGGAAACTGGTGGAGAAGCAAGTGACTCACGGCCTATAGAATACAATGATAGGCGTGCCGGAAAAAGCCAGAGTCGGTCATCGAAGTACATAACATGAGAATAAGGAGAGAAATATGCTCTCTGCTCGACTAGGCCAGTGCTTATTGTAACCATCAAACAGTAGACACCGGTGCTCTACCAGCCTTCTCCCGTTTCGTGAATGCAGCAACATTCGCAGTAGCGGTCGTGAGACTATCTTAGATAAAATAGAAGTTCAGATCGGAATAGTACCGGTCATTCTCTTCACAATTTAATTCCAAGTGATTTTAGGAACTTGATGTCCTTTGGATACCCTTCCTCTCCCTCGGGAGTCTCGAGAAAAGCCGGGACTTTTGCAAGCCTGGAATCGCTGAAAAGGTTTACGTAGAAGTCGTGAGAGAGCGTCCCCCTGCCTAAGTTCTCATGCCTGTCCAGATGTCTGTTGAATGGATACTTTGAATCGTTCAGATGAAATGCCTTGATGAATTTTATCCCGACTTTAGAGTCAAATTCCGATAGGAATGAATCTAACTGGTTGCTCAGGTCGTATCCTGCCTGGTATGCGTGACAGGAATCGATGCAGAAGCCTATCCTGTCTTTGTTTGTGACTTTCCCAGCTAGATATGAGAGGTGATCTATGGAGTATCCCACCATCGAGCCCTGTCCGGCAGTGTTCTCGACAACAAGTCTCACTTTCGACCCTCTGGTATCTTCGATTGCAGCGTTCATAGCTTCTGAAATCCTCTTCAGCGCGTTTTCTTCCCCCGATCCCATGTGTGCACCGGGGTGAAATATAAGATTCAGCACTCCAAGCTGTTCGGCCCTTCTCAACTCGTCGACGAAGGCCTCATATGACTTCTTATACTTGTCCTCCTCAGGACTCCCCAGATTGAGCAGGTAGGATGCATGGATTGCCTCGTCCGTTATACCGGCATCATTCGCAGCCTTTACATGGGCTGCTGCTTCTTCCTTATCGAGAGGGCGTGCTTTCCACTGCATCTGGTTCTTGGAGAAGAACTGATAAGTTCTCAGTCCGAGTGCTCGAGCATTCTCTGGCAGTTTGGCGAATCCATCCTTTGTTGACAGGTGAGCCCCTATGTTCATCTTCTTATTAACCGGTCAGTGAATATTTTCTCCATTCTGGCTATTGGTTGTCCAGCAGAATTCACGATCGGAGATTCGGATGGAGGCACCTCAAAGTAGTTTGTGATGTGATCAGCTATCCTATCCCCGAAAGAGGGCACGAGGTCGTTCTGATAAAGAACTCCCAGAGGGATCTTATCCCCCCATTCCAGTGACTTCTGAATAGCCTGAATGAACTTCTTCTCTGCCGCTTCGGACGTCGCCTCTTTGACAACTGGATCCCAGCTCGGATCCTTGTCGAGATAGTAGACCCTCTTCTCATACCATTCCTTAGTGTTGATATCGTTATAAGTAGGACACGGCTGCAGCAGGTCTATCACGGAGGTCCCCCTGTGCTTGACCGCCTTCATGATAATGTCCTTCGTGTTCTTGACGTCGAAGGAAAAAGCTCTTGCTACAAATGTGTAACCGACCGATAAAGCAAGGGCTACAGGATTGAGCGAGTCCAGAATGTTCGGTCTCTGGAGTCCTTTGGTCTTCTCTCCTCTTGGTAAAGTAGGGGATGCTTGCCCTTTTGTGAGTCCGTACACTCCGTTGTTGTGAATGATTATCGTCATGTCCACATTCCTTCTTCCCGCTGCAACGAAATGGCCAGCTCCAATACTCAGGAGATCACCATCTCCACCATCTGCGATAACCGTCAAATTTGGATTTGCAAGTTTCACTCCTGTCGCAAAAGGAATGACTCTCCCGTGGAGGGTATGCATTCCAGGTGCGTTGATGTAGTGAGGAGTTTTTGCTGAACAGCCTATTCCCGAGAATATTGCAAAATCTTCCGGTTTCTTGTTGAGCTCAACCATAGTCTGCTGGAGGGCTGCAAGTATCCCAAAGTCGCCGCACCCTGGACACCAGTCTACCCAGAGATCCGTCCTGAAATTATGCGCCACGAACCATCACCACCTTATTTTCTTTCTTGACAAATATACGCTTGATTCCCTCATACACCTCATCATCAGTTGTGTGCCTTCCATTGTACTTCAAAATGAAATTCTTTATCTCTATTCCACAGTTCTGTCTTACGAGCGTTGCGAGCTGTCCCGTATAATTGTTTTCAAGATCAACTATCACTCTTGCGTCGGAGAGATACCTCGACACCAGTTCAGATGGGAATGGGTTCATCAGCTTCACG
>JAKATW010000069.1 GCA_021827945.1 Thermoplasmata archaeon | reverse complement strand
GTGGTCTTTCCAGCACCCGTCCTACCTACTATCGCAACGCACTCTCCCTTGTCGATTTCCACCGAGACTCTTCCCAGCGCGATACTACCATCGTATGTCACCCTCATGTTGCTTCCCTTGATAGCCCTCGAAAATGATGACACCTGCTCAGTCCCAGTATCTTTCTCAGGATCGCTGTCTATAATGCTGTAAATCCTGGACGCTCCTACCATGGAGTTCTGATACATATTGTAGAGCTGCGACAATTGCACTATTGGATTGAAGAACTGCTGGACATATACTATGAATGAGACGAGAATACCCACGCTGATCAGACCATTCAATAGCGCGATTGAGCCTTCGTAGATCACTATGACTATTCCAACAGCCTCGATGACTCTTATCACCGAGCTGTATGCAGAAGACAGCCTGGTTGCATTCATGTTGGCGTCGAAATTATCAGAGTTCAGCTGCTCAAACCTTCCCTCTGTCTGAGATTCAGCGTTGAATGCCTTCACCGTTCTGATTGCTGCTATGGTCTCCGCGAGATTTCCCGTGATTGCTGCAATCGTCCTTCTGGTCCTCAAATAATTCGCCCTGACTTTTGTCTGTATGGCCAGAGTGAAGATTCCGAGAATCGGCATAACCAGGAGACTATATAGAGCCAGTCTAGCATCGAAATAGAACATAATACCTGCTGCTATGATGATTGTAGTTATCCCAGATATGACCTGGGGGAGCTGATAGGTCAAGAAATCAGAGATAGATTCAGAATCGTTTTCAATCCTACTTATCAGATAACCCGCCTTCACCTTACTGTAGAAATCGAGTGGAACGCGCTGAAGATTTTGGAATGACCTGTCCCTCATCCTCTTGATTACTCCCTGCGCTACCTTCGTCGCACTGACGGACATCGACCTATTGCTGAAGAATTGTACGACGTAGAGAAGGAAGAACATTGTCGAATACCCGAAGAGGAGAAGAGTGTTTCCGGAGAGAATTGAATTTACTGCTAGTCCCAGTGCCAGTGGGTACAACACTCCCGCTATAGCTGTGACTACAACTGAGGCAGTGAATACACCCGAATCTCTCCTCCAATAGAAGATGTCCTTGACCATTCTTGACATGGTCCTGCTTCCTTTCTCTGGTTTCAGGAATTGATCTTCAACGGCATCATATCCTGTCGACATACCTTCCCTCCTCTCCTTCAGAATCTTCCCTCAGCTCCCCTTCCTCTAAAAGAAGTACTTTCTTCGCAAAGGAGAGCGCAGATGCCCTAAGGCTGATCATGAGAATGATAGTATCTTTCAGTGAACCCTTCAGATTGTTGAAAATATTGATCTCTGTATCAGGATCCACGCTCGAGGTCGCATCGTCCAGAATGAGGATAAGTGGGTCCCTTAAGACAGCTCTCGCAATTGCTATACGCTGCCTTTGACCACCTGACAGGGTGATCCCTCTCTCCCCAACAATAGTATTGTAGCCTAATGGCAGAGATTCTATGAAGTCAGAAATCGAGGCAATCCTTGCTGCTCCCCTGATCTTCTCCTCAGATTCCTCCAGTCCAAATAATATGTTCTCCCTTATCGTACCAGATAGAAGGATTATCTCCTGAGGGACGATAGATATCCTGCTCCGCAGAATACTGAGGGGAATTTCCTTTGTATTCTGGTCTCCCAAAGTAATCAAACCAGAGTCTGCCTCGTAGTACCTCGTGATCAGATTAACAAGCGAAGACTTACCCGCTCCTGTTTTTCCAGTAATTCCGATGAATTCTCCCGGAAGCGCCTTGAAAGAAACGTCCCTTAAGATTACAGTATCTCCCCTGGAAAACCTTACGTGGTCAAAAGCCAGAACCCCTGGCCTAAGGTTTTCATTGGAACGCTCGACGTCTTCCTCTCCCCCTGAGGCAATAATCTCCTGAATCCTTCCAATAGCAGCCCTCGAATTTTCCGAAAATACTATCATTCTTCCTAGAAAAGAGACCGGGTTAGTCAACATCGCAAAGATGGTGACAGCTGCCACTAAGGGACCGACACTTGTCTTGTTGATTAGGTCTAGGTAGCCGCCGACCCAGATTATGACAAAGGAAACGACTGCTACGGACAGGGGCATTAGGTTGTTGAACGTGACCCGTGATTTCACAACCCTGTAATTCTCATCATAATACTGCTTTGTCATAGCGGTGTATTTGTCAACTTCTTTCTGTTCCGAGGCCAGGCCTCTGACCACTCTCTGTCCAACAATGTTTTCCTGGAGCGTCTCGCCCAGCTTTCCATATGTCTCCCTGATCTGTCTCCAGATCGGTCTTTGCCTCCTCGATGAAATTATCCCGAGTAAGATGAGGACAGGTACCGCCAAAGCCAGCAATACTGAGAAGTATGGGGATACGAGGAATAACAGAAAGAAAGCTTCAATTATTAGAGCTATTGTGGGAAATAGACTTGTGAACATATTGAGGTTGAAATTTCTGGTTGCCTCAATGTCCATCGAACCCCTTGATAGCAGGTCGCCAGAAGTCTGCGTCTCAAAGAACAGAAACTTCTTTCTCACCAGATGAGAAACGAAATCCTTTCTCAAGTTGAATGCATAGGTCTGACTTATGTATTGTCCCCCATAGTTTAGAATGAAGGTGACGAAGGCAGATATTGTGTATGCAACGACAATCAGGAGACCAATGCGAGGGATGGATGAATATGCCCCGGATTGCACAGCAGACACAGCCTCTCCAATGTATACTGGTACCAGGAGCAGAGCGAAGTTCGAAACTACCCCTGCCGATATCACGATCAAAAAGATTCGTGAGCTGTTCTTGAGGTAGGGTTTAGCAAACAATACCGGTTCAAGTACCTTCGACAACGAACCTAATCTTCCCCTGCTTTGAGGGCGTTCAGCGGCCATTATTAAGACTTACTCCTGATCTTATGATTCTCGTGATTCTCCTGATCGATATTATCCTTTGGTTTAGTTGAGAATGTCATATAAGTAGAATTTGTGCCGGTCTATATAATTCTGACATTACTAGATGTGGTATCGTGGATAACGACAAAACAGATGACAGCATCGCACAATTGATTAGCTAGTTTAAAAGTGATTTAAAATCTGGTGGTCTTTTTCGGTGGATGCTGCTTAGTCAGTCGTTATACGTACAGACTTTGTTAGGACCTAAATCAAGCGGTTCGCACTACACTAATTTTTAAATATGATGTCTTTCATGACTTTACATGACGCGGAAATTGCTTATATTTCTGGTGTTGGTGATTTCCTTTGCAATGCTTATACCTGGTCTAGCACTCTTCCAAAATTCACAGGCCCCAACGGTGCTGTCCACACCATCTGTCTCTGCCACCACACCAACCGCTACTAGCGGGATCAACCAAATTACCAGTCCCACAGTATACAACCATTACTTCCCACCGAACTTCCATGCAAAAACGACGAGCGTTAACGGAGTAGTAACACCCTCATACGTCAACAGCCCCGCACCAATGGGTGTAGGTTCCTACGGCGTATCCAACACGACCGGTACAATTACAGGTTACGTTCTGAATGCATCAAGCTTTGAAGGCACTGCCGTACTGAACAATCTGACAACACTGGATCTGACAAACGATGGCCCTGATCAGTACACAATGCAACTCAATACTATCCTGAGAAACGTCACTCTGTTCGGAAACTCGAGCTTTGTTTTCTGGAATCAGAATGTTCTTCTGTATACTGCCCACAATCATACGCTCTCTTTCGAGGACAACATATGGAACTTCTCGAGCCCCGCTTTCCTGATTACCAGTAACAGCTTCTACAGCTATGACGGGAATATAATCGCACCTGTCTATTATTATGCAGTAGGACCTTCTCTGACTGTCACTTATCCATTCACAGTCCACCTTTACCTGAATTCTACCGTGATCAACAACAGAGATGCCGTTTTCTTCAACTATTCCGTGATAACTACTACCGGAACGTTTGCTGGATCTTATGACAAGGTCATTTTCAACAGCACCTATGGAATGCCATCCACCTACAAGACGCCTTCTGCTTACTATCAGATAAATGGGTTCCAACTCACGCCAACAGGTTTCATACCATACGATGCTGAACTCATGATCGGTGGACCAGGTGGAGGAAGCCAGACCAACATTATGTCCATAAACGGTACTATGACCTTGGGATATCTGCCTGCTGGCACGACATCCACGGAATATCTTTCTGTCCCTTCAGCATACGATTTCGGATCTGATACTGGAGAAACATCTTCAGGAATCGCTGAGTGGTGGTCAGGGAACACGGTTCACCTTGGAACGGGACCGTCTATCCTGTACCCGATGTGGAATATCTCTTCCGCTTCTGGACATCAGACCCTTTCCGGTACTGTGACTCCGACTAACTCATTCATCTTTATAAGCAATGGAACTTTCGATGACTTCTATGCAGGATGGGCCCCAGTTTCTAATGATGGTTCCTTCAGCTACCAGCTGCCTACGGGAACCTATTCTGGAGAAGTATTGATGAGCGACTATAACCCCATGAACTTCACCTTCAATTCTTCAAAGACTTTGACTGTCTCCTTGCAGAAGAATGTAGCAAAGGGAGTCTATACACCGCTCGTTGCCATGAACAACCAGCAGCTGAAGTACATCTCTACGAGTGGAAACGGAACCCAGAGCAGTCCTTACATTCTCGAAAACAACCAGTACTTCAATATAGACCCGCTGTTCTGGGAATACAACGATTACCTCTTCCCGGTGTTCTCAGGAATTTTGCTTGCGAACACGAATGCATACGTTCTGGTATCTCACGCAGCGCCATTCATGATTGACTACCCGTCGTTTACTTACGCAGCCTTGCAATATTACGGCAATCTTCCTACCTTCAACTTCATGCCGACTGAACTCTACAATGCATCCCACGTATCTATCATGAACAGTGTGTATACGGGTTGGTTCTATTCTAATTTCCAGTCCACATACGGCTATCCAGTGATCGGCAACATTCTTACGTGGAATTCCTCTTCAATCCTGATCGCGCACAACAACTTCCTATCCATGGGTGCTTCGGTCAATAAACACACTGCTGAACG
>JAKATW010000013.1 GCA_021827945.1 Thermoplasmata archaeon | reverse complement strand
TTGATGGAAGCGAGACGAGAGGACCAGATTTCGTGTTAGCATCTAAGGACAAAATAAGAGTTATTTACGGGAATGGATATTCAGAAGAAATTAAGGATTATTGCAGTGTTGGAAGCGGAGATAGATACGGAGATTTCATTTTACAGAACGAATATAGTGAAGATCTTCCACAGCAGGACGCGAAGGAACTTGCTGTCTACATTATAACGCAGACCTCCAAAGTCGACCCAACAGTAGGTGAAGGGGTTTCGTTGGCATTGTTTAATAACAACGGGAAATTAATCGAACCTTCAAAGAAAGAAATCGAGCAAATTACCTCACAATTTCACAGAAATCTATTTGCGAGAAGTACTGAAGGACAGAAAGCTGAAAAAATAGTGCTACTGAGGGATGAAATCAATAATTTATTCAGTTCAAATTTTGGTGAAAAGCTGTTTCTTCCTCAAGAAAAGGCAATCTTAAAACTTCATGAAACTTGTAAGAATGAGAATGAATTTAGCCTACTCATCTCATCCCTCGACATTCTGATAGATGAAGTAAACCTAGATGGGATAAGAAAGCTGATTCCTGGAGTTGATAGGAACAAGAAATCCATAGGGTTACTGAATGGGTTACTTCAGTCTAAAGGAGTAAAGGATTACAAAGTAATTACCGACGGATTCGACAAAATTAGAATTCTCAGGAGCGCCCACTTTCCCATCCACAAAACCGAGTCTGAATTTACGGACCTAGTCATCAAACTAGTGGAGAAATATCCCCCGGACTGGTCTGAGCTATGGAACCGCTCATTGGAACTTTACCTTGACACCCTGAACAAATTACTGGGCTGGTCCAAGAAACTCACAAGCGCTCAAGTAAAGAAAGGAAAGGGAGACAATAACCACCCAAAAATTTCAAAAGAGGAAAAGAAGAAGGGTTGAGAAATGGGATGCAGTGAAAAGATCGGAGATATGTATAGAACCTTTAGACATGAAAAGAGTCTAAGTTGGGATCCAAATTATGCTGCTAAAGGCCTGTATTGTGATTGGTTATTTGTCGAGTTAAATGACCCAATAACAATAGAATGCTTTAAGAAATCAAGAGACCAACGAAGAAAGGAAATTTTGGATACACTAACACAAGCAGAGAAGGAGCGTTTCTTTGGAAAAGATTGGAAAAAGTATGACATCTAACAATTTTGCAAGATATACAAAAGAGGGAAAGAAGAAGTGAAAAAATGAATTGTATAAGAAATACAGAATGTTGAAAGAGAGATGCTTACAAATATTTTTGGTAACGAATGTTTTTAAGTATTCAGACGTCTTAAAAGTAGGTAGACGATGTGGACATATTCGCCAGATAAGAAATGGAGGCTAAACTTAACTCCAGAAGGTATAGAACTCGAACAACTATATTCTAAAGACTGGTGGTTTCCAAAAGGAATCTACGAAACGTTGAAAGAGCCCTACTGCAAGAAGTGTTCTAATCTGGATTTATTGGTTTTTAAGGCAGATGGCAAGGAGGAAGCGATATGCATGAACTGCTCTAATCTGAAATGGGTTGACAGAATATATTCTATTGGCCCGTATTATCCAGTTAGAAATATGAAACACAATGAAAGTCTACTATCTAAACATATTAATGCACTGAAACAAGACAAGTCTTTGGCTGTTCCTCTAGGTACCGCAATGACTCTTGCAATTAATGAAATCTATCCGCAAATTGCGACGTATGATTATATCGTGCCTGTCCCGACCGACAAGACAACTCTCAGTGAACGTAAATTCAACCATTCAGAGGAGCTGGCGAGAGTCGTTGGAGAGGGTACTGGAATTAGTGCTCTCAATTTCCTGATTAAATCAGAGAAGCTGTCGTTCAAAGATCTCGAAAGAGATGAGAGATTTGAGGCTGCAAATAGGGTCTTCTCATTATCTAGTGATCGCCCAGAACTACTTAACAAGAAAATATTAATAATAGATGATGTCTCGACTACAGGTGCGACCTCGGATGCTCTTTCTAGGTTATTGAAGCAGAATGGTGTTCACGAAGTAAGTGTCCTTGTGGCTGGAAGGACATTCCGACCATCAAAGGAGGACCCTAATGTCACCGATTGATGAAGAAGAAGAGCTTGCCTGGATTGCTTTGCATGAGTCTAAAAAAATGCGAGCTTCTGATGTTGAATTCATAGTTTCTAAACTAGGTTCTATGAGTGCTTTTTTTAATCTTTCAGATTCCATTCTTAGAAAGGAATTAGGCGAATCCCAGGAGTCTAATATAAGAAACAGAAAATATATCGACCCTAGACGATATAAAAAAATACTAACAGATTTGCTTCAGGATGGATTCAGTATAATTCGCTACATTGATGCTGAATATCCAACTGGCCTCAAAAATGTTCAAGGGAATGAGGAGCCACCGTTGCTTTTATATTGGAAAGGCCAGACTCCCAAATTTGAAAAATGTATTGCAGTTGTAGGGACGCGTCAATGCTCCCATATGGGATTTGAAACAGCACGTGCTATTAGTGCTGAACTTGCAAGAAGAGGTTATACTATAGTAAGTGGATTAGCTCGAGGAATTGACGCATCGGCTCATCATGGAGCACTGTCTGTAAATGGAATAACTATTGCAGTTTTACCATGGGTAGAGAAGCCATACCCACCTGAGCATGCCAACTTACTCTACGACATTGTTAGAAGTGGAGGGGAGACTAGTGAAAACTATCTTCAGAGAGAAGTGTCTGAAAAGTACAGATTTGTAGAGAGGAATAGAATAATTTCTGGAATTTCTGACTATATTATCGCGGTCGAATCAGGTGAAACAGGGGGAACGAAATGGCAGGTCGATATCGCACTTAGGCAGGGCAAGAGAGTTCTAGCATTCAAACCACCGAGCGATAATTCTGTTGCAATGAAAGGGTACTTGTCTTTCATAGATAAAGGAGCTAAAAGCGTCGCCAGCATAGAAGATATCGTAGGTATGCTGAAAGATAGTACTGTAAATGATCAAAACAGAGGGCAAATAGATAGTTGGTAAAACTTACGGATTACACTACGAGTAAACTGGTGTATTTACTTGGTGGTTTAATTGGAAGATTAGCATTCTCTTAAGATTTCTACCATTACTCCCACCTGCCATCATCCGCATAACTTGCACTGCTTACGGACCAACAAACAGATGGACAAATCTTCGCAACGATTGCGCGGAACATAATGAGAGCTACTCTTACATTGTTTGCTGGTAGAGGAAACTAATGATTTCTGCTACTCTTCTTCGTCAGAAGTCTCTGTCGATTTGTATTCTGGGTTGTTCGGGTTAAGTTGGTTTGTCCTATTTCCTTGACTAGCGTGATAAGCCGAGTTGTTCCGGTTCATCGAGTTAGAGCGCTGATCATTAGAACTAGGATGATGACCACCTTTCCCACCATGTCCACCTTTGCTCATAAAGATAGGATGCAATATTCGATTGATAAATTTTGCGCATTAATTTTCACCTAACCTGCAGACTTCAAATTTCCACCAATACCCACATTTCCACCTTTTGCCGTGTTCACAAATCACTCAAGCTAATATGTTGTGCCTGAGGCGTGCTTGGTATTGAAAAATAAAGAATTCGTCTTAGAACTAAGTATTTTTGAAATAACCATAATGTTTTCGGTCCTACATAGCAGTTCATTTAGGGAGAATGTCAAATCCCCGTTGATAGGGGGTGGTAGTAATGATGCCAGTAGGACATCCTCAGTAGACCCTCCTTTGTCTTGAATCTGTGTTTGAGCAGCCATGACATGACGGAAAAGTGCCTTTCCGCGATTCCAGTTGTCTTCTCAACGTTGCTGTCCTTCAAGTAGAGGAACACCTCTGCCCTGTTCTCTTCCAGGAATGACAGGAATTTCGATATTATTGGATCATCTCCGTAATATCTGTCCAGTATTCCGATGATGTACTGAACTGTCTCGTATTCTGATCTCCCTTCTATGCCTTCCATTATTGAGGGATAATCTCCTATCTTCCTCAGGTTCCCTGGTGTCTGGAAGAACATGTATTTTATCAATTTCTTAGGGAGATCCAGCTCCTCTTCCATGTGAGCTTCCCTGATCTTGTGAGCTATGTCCTTCTCAATGTGGAAGAGGCATCTCTGCCTCCTTATGCGTATTCCCATCATCCTTGATGTCTCCCTAAGCACATCCCCGTAGCGGTATCCGTCCGTTGTTATAGTTACTGTTTTTGTAACGAGGAAATGTGACAGGGCATTTAGAAGGAACCTCTCTATCTTCTCCTGTGAAAGATCGTCAATGATCTCCTCAACGAATCTACCGGTCTTTGAATCCTTGAGGAGTGTCCTGAAGCGTTCCACTCCCTGTATATGGGAATACTGCTCGTCGTATACAAAATACCCTGAACTATACCACTTATGGTGAGGTATCGTTGGTACGCTATTCCTTACGGTCTCATGAGATATTTTCACATCGAGAAGGTCGAGGAAGAAGGACTTCACATTCCTGAGGGATGTCCTCACCCTTCCCTTGACTGACTTCTCCTTAGTCTCGTTGGAGAAGTGGTTGCCGTATCCGTAGTTTGGGGGCCTGGCGTCTAACGAGTGGCCGCAGTCGTTGCAGATATACTTCTGTACGAGGATAGGCTGCCCTGATTCCAGTGTTCTGACAAAAGTGCCGTTCTTCGATATATTGGAAGAAAGGCAGAGAGGACAGAGGGGGTCTTTGTAGAAGAGAAGATCCATCTCCCCTTTAGGGGATATGGAAACGTCCGGCACATTAACATCCTTCGGGGACGATGGTGCATCTCCTGTGAAATCATCTAGGTTCGTTGTTATTATCCTCTTCTTGATGAATGTATACCTGTGAATCTTCACATCTCACAAACATCCACTCATATTTCATGCTTTCTGACACCAGAATTGGTAATGTTCAAAATGGATTGAACACTACAGATTCAACTTATAGTTGACATTCTCCATTTAGGAAATGATTTAGAAGTCAGGAAACTTATGTATCTGATGGCTATGAAGAAGGCGTCTCAGATAGTTTTCATTATATGTAATGCTTTAGTGTTTTTCCTTCTAATGTATCTCTTCATTATAAAAGAATATATTCTGGCCGGTCCAATTTTGGGCTTTATGGGGTTTATTGATGTCTGGGCATATGATTCCTTTTTGAATATCCCGGGCCTAGTTTTA
>JAKATW010000087.1 GCA_021827945.1 Thermoplasmata archaeon | reverse complement strand
GGAATCCTGCTGGTGTGAAGGTTATATTCTGGCCGTGCTGGGAGAGCCAGTTATAGTCCATTATCTGGGTTCCCCATAGAGATGCAAAGTAGGTTAGAAACGCAGGATCCGCAACCAGCAAGTGGAATGTTACGGTCTGAGTGCTGTTGTCTACCGTGATCGCGCTTGTAATGTTCTGATAAGACTCTGATCCTGCAGCAAATCCTCCTCCAGGTAGCAGATCCGATGCTATCAGGAATCCGTTTGTGCTGGGAACCCCTTGTGTCAGTAAGAGATCTCTTACCATAGAAGTGTAAACATCCCATGCGGCAAGGGGATCGCCATTGGAGAATTTTATTCCCTGCCTAATCGGAAATGTATAATTCATACCGTTGGAACTCAGCAAACCGTTCGAAGTTGAAGGAACTTGTGATGCCACCACAGGTATTATATTAGAGCTTGAACCATTGTAAGCAATGAGAGGCTCATAAACATTCTGAATTGGTTCTAAGTCAATCGTGCTGGGAGCAATGGCAGGATCAAAACTAAATGGTCCTCCTGGAGTCACTTCAGCAACCGTGATAGTTTTTAGTGTTGTTGTATTGTTAGCGATTCCAATTTTTAGAGATTGCCCGCTCTGACCCACTACGATTGTCTTCGTGTATGTATTGTTCACGAAGTTAGAGGAACTCAGAATGGTATTTAGATCAGATAATGGGTAATAAGAATAGTTATATCCCTTCAGGGAAGTGGTAGTTGAAGTATATCCAGTGGAGTTAAATGTTACTAAACCGAGCGTTACTGGGTAGACTCCAGGCTGACTATAAGTTACTGAAACATTGTCCGTCAGGAAGTTCCCGCTTGTTTCATTCTGTAGAGCATAGTCACTCTTTGAGTTTCCATTCCCGAAGTTCCAGATGAAGTACCCTATGGTCCAGTTTGATGCAGTCGGTAATTCGAGATTAGCTCCTGTAAATAAAACAGAATCTCCAGCGGTATAGAGTTGGGAAGAGAGCAGTATCTGTGTCTGGGTAGTTTTTGGCGCGAGCGAAGGAGATAATGGGGTGGGACTTACAACAATCTGCATTATGTTGTTAAGATTATTTGCGGTTTTTCCGTCGAGGGTTGTATTGGCCGTTACAAGATAATTCCCAGCCTGCTCGTAGGAATGAGAGATCGTATATTTGCCGTTCGAAAGAGCGGCCGAACCCGTTGTTCCATCCCCAAAGTTAAACAGTACGCCAGAGGGAGATCCACCAGTTACCTGAGCGGTAAAAGTAACAGACTGGTTCACAGTTGGACTATTGCTACTTGTAACAGCACTCAGACTCAGAGAAGTTGGGGAAGTTGATCGGGGTATTGTAAGCGCTATTGCGGCTACAACAACAATTACTACAACCACAACTACAACTGGAATGACCCACCTTTTGGATGCACTCTTTGGAGAAACATTGTTTTTTGATGGTTCTGACTGAGTCATAAAGCCTCAAAAAAGAAGAGCGGTTCCTTCCACATAAGCTTTAGGAAAATTTAGGTATTCCTAAATAAAAACTTAAAATATTTCTAATGTTTTTCCAAAGATGTGAAATTAATTATGTCCGATTAAAAAGATATGTTATCCCTTTATCCCATATTACTTGGAAACTCCAAAATTCTTTATCATTATAAGAAATCTCTCTTGCATGACTTCTGTTGGGTCTGAATTGATTCATGAGTTTGGTGTAAAGCAGAAGATGAGTGATGGTGTTTATTTATCTTCAGATATCTTCCGACCTAAGGAGGATAGAAAATTTCCAGTTATCTTGACGAGGTCTCCTTATTTGACAATGAATGGTTATTTTGAAAGACTCGTTGACGATGCACGTTTTTTTGCCAGAAACGGTTATGTTTTTATAATTCAAGACTGTCGCGGTAAAAATGACTCTGAGGGTAAATACAATCCTTTCCATGATGATGGAAAAGATGGATTTGATACAATCGAGTGGATTTCCGAACAGCCATGGTCTAACGGCAAAGTAGGTATGGTCGGAAATTCATATGCTGCGTGGAATCAGTGGGCGACGGCAGTTCTGAATCCTCCAAATCTCAAGACGATAATCTCAGTAGTCGCCCTTCCAGATCCAGTTATAAATGTTCCGTATCAAGGCGGGGAGTTGGTGCTTACTATGGCGGAATGGGTTGCCCTGATAGAAGGTAGAAGAAACACCCCAACCGCTATATACGATACAGAAAGCATACTTTCCCACTTACCTGTCAGAGAGATCGATAAGATGTTCGGAAGGAATTCTAGGATATGGCAAGACTGGTTGGATCATCCCTCACTAGATGAATACTGGAAGGAGACTCTTTATGAAAACAAGCTTGATCGAGTGAAGATTCCTGCAATGCACATATCAGGATGGTATGATGATGATCTCATAGGAACCCACACGAATTACACAGGAATCGCTAACTCGCCTTCCTACGATCCAAAGGGTTATTTTCAGAAGCTAGTCATAGGTCCGTGGCCGCATCATCTGAATACGACCACGAACTTAGGGGGTATCGAATTTGGGCCGCAAGCACTTATCGACTTGAGAGGGCTCAAGCTGCGATGGTTCAACAGATTCCTTAAAGGCGAAAACAATGGGATCGATAAAGAATCTCCAGTAGATATTTTCCTCATGGGCATCAATGAGTGGTCCAAGGAGACAAGTTGGCCGCCAAAGAATATGGCTCATAAGAATCTTTACTTGAGCAGTTATTTTGGGGCAAATTCGCTATTCGGGGATGGTAGGCTTTCAGAGAATTGCTCAGACAAAGGGAAGCAGTACGATGAGTACATCTATGATCCATCAAATCCGACTCCCCACATTTCAGAAGGCCAGGATCTATCTGCAGAGGGTCCGTTTGATCAGCGATCTATCGAACGGAGGGACGATGTACTAGTCTTCCAGAGTGAAGTGTTGAAGAAAAGAATGGAAGTTATAGGATCGGTAAGATTGTATTTCTGGGCCTCCACCTCTTCAGTCGATACTGATTATTGGGGACAAGTTACCGATGTCTATCCTAACGGATATTCGTTACATCTTACGGAGAACATAATTAGGGCTAAGTACAGAGAAGGACTAGATAACCCCAAGGAGATGATTCCCGGTGAAGCAACTCCAATGGAGATAGATTTGTGGATAGTGGGGAATGTTTTTTTGGAAGGCCACAGAATTAGACTAGATCTATCGAGCAGTTCGTTCCCGAAGTACGCAAGAAATCTCAACAACGGCAAGTCAAACCTTGACAGCTCAGATTTCCAGGTCGCTACCCAGCGAATCTATCACGGTTCAGATTACATGTCTTATCTACAAATACCAGTTAGGAAGAATAAGAAATAACAAACTCCCCTCAACAAGTTCTCTTCAATTAGTTGACTATTAATCACTATTAACCATCTTGCGATTGCAGTTGTAAGCAGTGTGCAAAAATGTCAAAGTATAGTATTTATCTTAAAGAGACCATTAGCGGTCTCTACTGGCTTTTATGGCTGACTTTCGACGTATTTGTGATCTATCAGGTATACTATTACTACCCTTCAGTGTGGCTTGGGGTTACTCTTTTGGTAATGGCATCTGCTACCAGCTATCTCGAATTCCTCCTCTACAGAAGGATTCTCCTTAGGCTCTTTCTATAATAGAGCCGGCTGAGGAGTTCTTTTCCTCATACAGCCAACAAGCGACTAGATGTTCTATATCTGATGTCAGGAGAACGGGATCACGTATAGACTCGAAGACGTTTATTAAGATTGAACCATTTTCCAGACTGATACTACTGATCCCAAATAGAGATCTTATCTTTCCTTCCCTTCTCTCTTTATTTATGACTTCCTTGATAGTCTCCCCTTGCTCCTGGCTCAGAGAGCCGAAATACGAAATCTTGAGCCTGTTTTCGTCGATCACTTCCATCACACTCAAAGCAGGGAGTGTCTCCAGCACAGTATTTCTGGTGGGATCCAGAATATAGTTCATGCTTTCTACGATTTCTCCAGAAGTCCACCCGCACTTCTCGAATGCAAATTTGCATCTAGTGTGAAAACTGCATCCCCTCGGTTTCGTGATCGGGCTCGGTACATCACCTTCAAGGATTACCCTCGACCTCTTGGTCTTGGGATTCGGGATGGGAACCGAAGATAGAAGGGCAACGGTGTACGGATGCATAGGTTTGGCAAACAGATCTTCAGTGCGAGCTTCTTCCACGATCTTTCCGAGATACATAACATAAATCCTATTGCAAATATGTCTTGCAACTATCATGTTGTGGGTAATGAACAGAATGGTTAGATTATGCTTCTTTCTGAGGTTCTCCAGTAGGTTCAGAACCTGTGCTTGAACAGAAACGTCCAGTGCAGAAGTTGGCTCATCGAGTACCATAAATTCTGGGTTCAAAGCTAGTGCCCTAGCAATAGCGACCCTTTGCCTCTGGCCCCCAGATAACTGGTGCGGGTATCTATTCACGAAGTCGTCACTAAGTCCGACTTCCCTCAGGAGATTTGATGATCTGGAGTATGCCTCGTCCTTTCTTATCCCAAACGAGAGTAGTGGTTCAGCAATGATATCCTTGATAAGATACCTTGGGTCCAGCGAAGAGTAGGGGTCCTGGAAAACGATCTGCATCTTTCTTCTTAGTTGCCTCATCTTCCTCTTGTTTAGATTGTACATAGATGCATCTCTGAACTCCTTCTCCTCAACGCTTTCATCCTTACCTAGATCCTTCACGAGTTCTTCAGAGGGATTAAAAACAAGATACCCTTCACTCGGCGAGATAAGGTTTATAAGAAGTTTCCCTAGTGTCGTCTTTCCGCATCCTGATTCCCCAACGAGTCCGATCACTTCTCCTCTCTTTATGATCAAACTAACATCGTCCACGGCTTTAAGAGGAATTCTATGGGTCATCACTTTGCTGCTCATCTTTATGGGGAAGTATTTTTTGATGTTCTTTGCTATTAGCAGGTACTCCTGATTCGACCTTCCTGGTGAATTGTCAGATTGAGTCATCATTTCTCCTCCTTCTTAGAATATAGCCAGCAAGCGACTGAATGATTCTCTTCGACTTCTGTCATCACCGGTTTCGTGGTCCTACAAATCTCCATAACATGATCACACCTTGGATTGAACCTACATCCCTCGGGAGGGTGTACAAGATTAGGTACACTCCCAGGGATTGCCGCCAACTCCGTCTTTTTCTGTTCATAGACTGGTATTGATTTAAGCAATCCTTGTGTGTAAGGATGTTTCGGTCTTTCGAAAAGATTCTCGGTATAAGCCATTTCCACTATGTTGCCAGCGTACATTACAGCAACCTTGTCGCTTATGTCTGAGATCACGCCAAGATCGTGAGTTATGAAGAGAATTGACATTGAATGAATGTTCTTGAGATCTTTGATTATATCTAAAATCTGAGCCTGAGTTGTGACATCGAGGGCTGTTGTTGGTTCATCTGCTATGAGGAGATGAGGATTACAGGCAATCGCAATTGCTATCACAACTCTCTGCCTCATTCCACCACTCAGTTCATGTGGATATTGAATGATGACTTTGGTTGGTTCTGGTATACTAACTTTCGAAAGCAGCTCGATTGCTACCTTTTCAGCTTCTTGTTTTAGGAGTGGAGGAAGAAAGCGTGGAACTCTGATCGATTTCCAGACCTTTAGTCTGTTTATCTGTGTTGGAACAGATCTGTCCTTATCGAAGAGATCTGAAATCATTTTCTTCTTTCTGTAATTAGTGATATCCTTTCTGTTGATTATGAATTCGATCTGAGGTACGATGCCTTTTAATCCATTGTTCAAATCAACAAAATCAAACAAGAATTTCAAATCGTTTCCCTCGACACAGTGTTTGTATATCACTCTTAGTTCTTCTTCTGTAATCGACTTTCTAGCAATAATTCTCTGTGTTAGTTCGCTTATCTGGTGGGCGTAAAGCACATCCGTTATCTGTTCCCCTATAGTCATAACGGGATTGAGAGTCGTCATGGGCTCCTGAAAGATCATAGAGAGCATTCCGCCTCTAATTTTGTTCATCTTCCTTGAATTCTCCTTAATCTTGCTCCTTCTGACCTTCAATCGTGGCTTTGTTTTCGTCTGAATTACTTTGCACGCTGCCATTTGGGTTTCAACAAGATTATAATCTTCAAATGTGATTTTTCCACCGGTTA
Source organism: Thermoplasmata archaeon (assembly GCA_021827945.1). GTDB lineage: Archaea > Thermoplasmatota > Thermoplasmata > Thermoplasmatales. The sequence goes on along the minus strand of JAKATW010000087.1, from coordinate 21,236 downwards.
CCGCTCCAGAAGTCTCAGGAATCAAGTTCATGATGGAGAGGGCAGTTACAGATTTGCCACATCCAGTCTCTCCAACCAATCCGAGGCACTCTCCTGATCTGATTTCAAATGATATCCCGTCAAGAGCTTTTACCAAACCATTCCACGAAACAAATTGCGTTTTTAAATCCTCGACCTTCAGTATTGTATTCATTCCACTCATCTTCTTAACCTCGGATCAAATGCGTCTCTGAGTCCATCTCCGAGTAAGTTCATTGAGAGAGCAAGTAGAAGGATGGTCAAACCTGGAAAAACGAGTGTCCACCAGTCACCGATGGCAGCGTATCCATAACCAACGGATGCTAGATATCCAAGCTCTGGTAGGTAAGCATTGGCAGGAGTAAAACCGATGAAGTCCAACATTGCAAGTAGCAATATCATAGTTGCCAAATCGAAAGATACCTGGACTATAACCGGTGCCATGGTGTTTGGCAGAATGTGTTTGAACATTATTCTGAAGTTGTTAACTCCACTCGATTTTGCAGCTTCCACATATGACATTTCCTTCACAGACAGTGTCTGTCCTCTGACTACCCTCGCATACGTAGGCCACCATACCAGTATTAATACTATTGCCAGTATTTCCAAGCTCCTTCCAAGAAAGAATCCAGCAGCAATAGCTAGTACAAGAAAAGGGATGCTGAAGAAGATATCAGTTAAACGCATTATCAGTTGATCTAACCACTTACCAAAGAAGGCTGAATATAGGCCTAGTATGATGCCAATTATACAACCACCAGCCACGACCGCCACTGAGAATGAGAGATCTATTCTGATACTCTTGATGATCGCTTGGAACAGATCTATTCCGGGGAAAGTTGTTCCGAAAGGAAGGGACCAGTTTGAAAAGTTGTGCAACCAGGAAGGAGGTACAGGAACTGGATGCGTAAAATTTGTAGTCATTGTATTGATATCGGTAGTAATTCCAAGGAGCCTGGGATAGACCTGATCTATAACAGCAACAGCAACGTATAATATCACCACAATCAGTCCGATAGCAGATCCAGGATTTCTGAGAAGAAGTTTGAATGTCGTCTTGAAATTATTAAGCCGAGGTGAACCTGATTTTAGATACCAACCATTAGCACCTACCATGATCACTCACCCAACCTTATTCTTGGGTCTATATAGGCATATATGATATCAACAACAAGATTGGCTGCTATGATCGTGAAAGAGAACAAAAGTGTAGCTCCAAGGATACCTCCAGCATCAAAATTTTGCATAGCCTGAACGGTCCAGTATCCGATTCCCGGGTAACCGTATACCGTTTCAGTTATGACTGCTCCTCCCAGAAGAGAAGCAAGAGTAAGCCCAGAAATTGTTACGACCGGTATAAGGGCATTTCGCCTAGCATACTTCTTGATTACTCTAGGTTCCGCTAAACCCTTAGCTCTTGCGAACTTGACGTAGTCCTGGTTTAAGACCTCCACGGTGCTGTTTCTCATGTACCTCATTATTCCAGCGAGAGTGAAAAATGCTAAAGTAATGGCAGGAAGTATGACATGGTCAACTGCACTGAAGAAAATTGGCAAATTTCCATGGATCAGCGAATCTATTATCATTATGTGAGTAGGAGATGAAACACCGTAGTTGTTTATCCATGGAATCCCTGATAGATAGATAGAGGAGACTGTTCCCTGTAAAGGGAAAATTTTGATACCCTGAGGTGTACCCAAATATGTCTGTAGGAGTTGAGCCAGCCAAAAAATTGGAAGCGATATTCCGATAAATGCTATGACTCTTGTTATCTGGTCTACCCACGTGTCCTTTCTGACCGCTGCAATAGTTCCTAGCGGAATCCCAATTATCATTGCGATAATAAATGCAACTATTGCAAGTTGGATAGTGTTAGGGAAGTATATTCCTATTGCAGTAGTGACAGGTCCGGAAAATATACCAGTTCTGGTATATCCCCAATTCCCGTGAAGGAGTCCATTCATGAAATAGAAATACTGGATGTAGAGTGGTTGATTCAGATGGAATTCTGCTACCAGTGCAGCCTTCTGAACTGCATAGGGAATTCTCGGATTAAGATAGGCAGCAATTATCATATTCGTTCCACCCGCACGAGTTAGAAGAAACACGATGAGAGTAGCTCCGATTATAGTTGGAATAACTAATATAAGCCGTCTAATAACATATCCAACTAGGTTCACGATACTGATGATGTGCTGATATTTTTATTTTTTAGATATTTAGTTTTATCATAACACATTTAGGTCACTATATTCTCAAATATACTAGAGGATTTCCAATACCCCCATACTTTACCAAGCTTGGTACCAATAATCCTTTTTCATGAGCCCGATAATGTTGTCTATGGACCTGGTCGATCATACAGAGCTCATGAATAAGCCTAATTACGGTCAGAGATGGTAAAATGGAGGAGTTATTGGTAATCTTCTAAAAAGTATCTCGAGGGATCCAACAAACGGTTTGCGTTTGATTTTATCCCACTCTGAATTCAACTAAATTGTTATGAATCGTCCATAATCTGTTTATGACATCATGGGACTTTCTGTTCAGTTCCTTATCTCCGTAGGACTTGGGGTTGAAGCCGACATTTCCCTGTCTTCCATCTCATAGTATGTCGTTGAGTACGGTCCTCCCTCATAATTTGTTAGCCTCTGAGGGACCCTGTTGATCTTTCCTTGCTCTTTGAGGTAGAGTAAGATTCCCATGCTGGCACGACCTGAATCTGCAACTCCACTTATTATGTCCTTTCTCTTGTTTGTTATGTCTCCGCCTGCAAATATTCCTGGGTAGCTTGTCATATTGTACTGATTAACGATCAGGTCTCCCCCCGGAGTTGTCTTCAGCTTTTCCATGATCTGTGACGGAATGAACGAAAGATCTTCCCGCTGACCAGTTGCCTCTATAACGGTGTCCACTTCGATAGAATATTCCCTGTCTTTTAGCGGAACAGGTTGCCTCCTTCCCTTTCCAGTATCCACCATTTGATTCTTCCAGTATTTCAGTCCCGTTACCTTACCATTTTCACCTGTATATTCGGATGGGCTCGTCTCCCAGTCGAAGATGACTCTTTCTTCCCCTGCTTCTTCAAGTTCTTCATCTGCGTTGCTCGAGGGATAACCTGGCCTATCGACCTCAGATCTCCTGTAAAGCATAGCAACCTTCTCCGCACCAAGTCTAAGAGATATCCTGGCCGCGTCGTATGCGGTGAAACCTCCGCCTATGATTACGACGCTCTTCCCTACGTCTATCTTCTCGCCTCCGTTAACCCTGTTAAGGAAATCTAAGGCATGATAAACTCCACGTAGGTTTTCTCCACTGATTTTCGTTCTTGTTGGTTTCCAGTTTCCCACGGCAAGATATACTGCAGAATACTCCTTCAGAAGCTTTTCAAATGGTACATCCCTCCCTATTCTTGCGTTGTAGAAAATCCTGGAGCCATAGGATAGTATGTGTTCTGCTTCCTTCTTGATGGATTCCCTTGGGAGCCTGAAACCGGGAATTCCATGGACCATGGTACCTCCTGGCTTGTCTGTGGCCTCATAGACATCCACTTTTATGCCGTTTATTGACAGGTAGAATGCAAGAGTCAGACCAGCAGGACCCGCTCCTACGATCGCGACACTTGGGTGTCCTCCAAGGTCCTGAATGCTGACCTTCAGTACATCCTTATAATCGGGTAGATTTTCCGAAATGTATCTCTTTATGTGACGAGTAGCTATTGAACCTTTGTTGTCATCTAGAATGCACGAGTCCTCGCAGGGATGTGGGCAGACATTCCCACAGACCTCTACAAAAGGTAATTTTTCAAAATTGATCTTAAGCCCATCCTCTATATTGCCGTTTGCCATTGCGATCTGGTATCCAGGTACATCTATCCTGGCGGGGCAGCCCTGTATACAGAGTCCACAGCCCAGACATCTTGAACTCTCTGCAACTACCTCGTCCAGGGTGTATGGGACAAGAGTCTGCATATCGAGAGATCTCAGTCTCTGTTCTGGATCAAAGTGTTTGATGGGAATTCTCGTATAGTTGACATATTTCAACCGATGACACCTTCTTTTTAAAGTCAAGGAACCTTAATAAGATTTACCTCGCGGCAGCAGCTATTATATTGATTTCTCATGGTTCAACAGATTGGAGAAATGAAGTAAGCTGGAGCTTCCTGCACTGCGGTCATGGTGCAACCCAAGGTTTTGTGCTTAGATTACACCATCTTCTACTGAGTGAGTTCTAAATTCTGATTCTATCCATTTACCTTGAACATCTCAAGAGTCACGTATATTCTCCTGGAATACCTAAGCAGTGAGTATTTGAAGTCGGTTTTAACTGTAGTTAAAAGTTTTATACTCGTGTTCTGATAGTAAAGCTGGTGGAAAAGACAAAGAAGGTATCCGAAGCCATATCAGGAAGGGACAGTGAAGGAGTTAGACAAGAGCTAATGGCTAAGACCAAGCTACTTTACTGCAATCTTCAGGACAGCTATGAAGTTCTTTCAAGAAGTGCCAAAACATCGAACATAAAAGCAATACTGAATGATTTTGCAAGGGAGGCCGAGAGAGATTGCAGGGAGCTCGATTCTCTTTCATCCAAGAACTTTAAGTTGAACGTTGAGACGGCCGAAAGGCACTATGGAATGTTCGGTCAGTTGCTTTCCGCAGATGATTCTTCTATGTCAGAGGAGGAAAAGGTGCTAATTTATGCGTTGAAATTATCGGACAACTTGAGGAACGTGTTCTCGATAATGTCCAAAGAGTACAAGGATTCTAAGATCAGAGATTTCTTTGAGATGCTCTCAAAGCACGAAATATATAGAGAAAACGAGCTGGAGCAGTTATACGAAGATCTGGTCGTAAAGGGAGAATGGTAATTACAAAAAAGCTAATCGCCAATATCGCTAAAGACTCAAGTAGCACTTTCAGAATCCGGGTCTGCTAACTCTACTACTGAATGCTATAGGATCGGCTTGTAACTCCTTGAACAGGTTCATTTCAATATATTCAATATCCTAAATGCTCCAGATCATAGAAGGATAGTGATTTAAACGAGAGTTTGATCATAATGCGATGCATTTTTCAGAATTTCTGAGAGGTCTTGAACTGAGCGATTCGAAGAAGGAAATCATGGAATCGGCCCAGAGAATTATTTGCGTATCACCCCATCCCGATGACTGCGAAGAAATAGCAGGAGGATTCATCCACGAGAAGATCAGGGAGGGAGCATCAGTCAGGCTTGTACTTGTCAGTGATGGAAGGATGGGAAGCAGGGACACGGATGAAAACGAACTTGTAGGCATCAGGATGAACGAAGAAATGGAAGCGATGAGAATTCTTGGTACCACAGATATTGTGACCCTGGGTTTCAGGGATTCAGAAGTACCGGTTGCCCACGAGCTCAGAAGAGTGATAATGAAGGAGCTGAGGAGATTCTCCCCAGAACTGGTTATAACTGTGGACCCTTTCCTGTCAAACGAGATCCATCCGGATCACATAAATACTGGACTCGGGGTGATGCAGGCCGTATTTTTCCACGAGAAGGTCCATATGGGTGAGGGCATTCCTAAAAGCTCAAGACCTAACATTGCGCTGGGTGCCACTGCTTCCCCCAACGTCATAATCGACTGCTCCAGCTCATTTGGTGCCAAGATAAACTCTCTCAGGGCACACAGATCTCAAGTCTATACTCAGGCAGGACTGGACAGCCTTGAAAAGATAAGCGAATTGTACGGGAAGAGAATAAACGCAAGATACGGGGAGGCATTCAAAGTGTTGATCCCTACCGAGATGCACGGGGACTTGCTGAACGGAATGTCACTTGACTAGAAGTGAAATTTTGTACCAACCCCAGAATGTATTCAGTCAAATCAGTAGTAAAGTAACATTATGTAAGAATGTTTTAGAGTTATCCTTATTATCTGACGGTTGAATCAGGTCTGATATGTACATTCCCAAATGGTTCAAGGTGGAACGTATAGATCTCCTTCAGGAAGCAATCAATAAGATAAGCTTTGGAACAATCATCACCACAGGTACTTCTGGAATAATGGCAAGTCACGTGCCGATGCTAATTGATCCTTCCAAAGGAAGTTCCGGTGTCCTTTTTGGACATATAGCTAGGGGGAATTCTCAATGGAGAGAGACGCTTCCAGGGAGCGATGGACTGGCGACCTTTGTGGGACCAAACGCATACATAACACCAAACTGGTATTCCACCAAGAAAAAAACGGGTAAGGTAGTGCCTACTTGGAACTACATAAATGTGCAGGTTAGAGGAAGTATCGTTTTCGTTGAGGATCACAAAAGACTCCTAGAGATTGTCACAAAGTTGACCGATCACCACGAATCCTCTTCAAAGATACCCTGGAAAGTCACCGATGCGCCATCAGAATATATTGACGGAGAGTTGGAGTCAATAATTGGATTTGAGATGAAGGTCTCGAAGATTGAAGGAAAGTGGAAGCTCAGTCAGAATCGCAGCCCAGAAGACAGGGAAGGAGTAAAAGTTGGCCTCGCTGATCGTGGTGAACCCTTGGACAAGTCTGTACTGAAGGAAATGGAAGATCAGGGACCAAGAGAATGAGGCTGTAAGAGGGCGTGGGTGTTCCTCAGCCTTCTTTCAATGTGGCCATCTGTTAAGGTCTTTGTTTAAGAGGACGAGTAGTTGTCGTTAATTATTTCGTCACTAATTTCCAAAGAAAATATCTCCAGAGTGAATAACTGTTGATGAAGATAGTTCGAAGATTCCTCACAAAATTTAAGGAAGTTGAAAAATGGAAAAGAATTATCTTTTGATGCAGCAGTTTTTTATTAGTGATGATTAGTTGAAGATATCGCGATGCTGAAAGTGACATTCTGTGCGGAGGAGGGAGAAGACATTCCAGTCTATTGAGGCCATAAAGAGCGTAAGGAGATAAATTATGAAGACTACCTTTACTTCTCCTTGATAACTTCATTCAATAAGCTAGCCATGATGAATTAAGGCCATTCTTTGTATAAAAGTTGTTGTGACTAGATGTTATTACAGAGTGGGGTTATTCAAAATCCTCTTATTTATTTGCAAGAATAGGAGACTAAACCTTTTTACCAAAGAATTTTATGTAAAATAATGACGCACTTGGAACGGACAGAAGATATGGATTATTGGCAGCTCGCCATTAAGATTCACGAGCTGAGCGAAGTTGGAAGCAAGGAATTTGAATCATCTAGAATATTAATGGATGTGTTGAAATCTCACGGATTCAAGATAACGGAAAAATACATGAACATACCTACTGCTTTCAAGGCTGAAAAGGTGGTGGGAAGTGGCAAACCATCTGTGGCATTTTTAGCTGAATATGATGCTCTTCCAGGAATAGGTCATGCGTGTGGTCACAATCTAATAGCTTCCTCTGCAGTTTTTTCAGCTATCAAGTCAGCAGAAAGGATTTCGAATGGTACAATTGCTGTTTATGGAACCCCTGATGAGGAAGGTTCAGGAGAGTGGGCCGGATCAAAGATAATAATGGCAGACCAAGGTGCCTTTAAAAATTTTGATCTTGTTTTGGGCTCGCATCCAGGAGACAGATGGAATGTAGGGAATCAATCACTCGCAGTTCAAGACTTTGAGGTCACATTCAGGGGTAAAGCGGCTCATGAAGCGGCAAATCCTGACAGCGGCAGGAGTGCATTGGACGCGGCAATACTGACTTACAATGCAGTAAATATGATGAGACAACACGTGAGAAGAGAGGCAAACTTCGTAATGCACGGCATCATCAAGGAAGGAGGGACAGCATCTAATGTTACCCCCGAGAAGGCGGTTCTTACCTATGGTATCAGAACCTCTGATATCCAGTATCACAAGGAACTCGTTGATAGATTCACTAAGATTGTGGAAGGATGCTCAATTGCAACAGAAACCACATATTCCATAAAAAAAATTGGTCTCTTATTTTCCACCACAAAAATTAACCCTGCGCTTTCAAACAGAATAAGAGAGCACCTTCTCGCAAGAGGAATCTCCTGTCCGCCTTTGGAAGAAACGATTTCAGAGCTTCCTAAAGGTTCTACGGACTTTGCAAACGTTTCTCAGGTTGTACCTGCACTAGAAGTGGGATTCCAGATCGCTTCCGAAGGAACTCCTTGGCATTCAAGAGAATCGCTTGAGGCTGCTAAGACGGAAAGAGCCAAAGAAGCCCTCGCAACGATGATAGAGGTTCTAAGCGATACAGCGAAAGAATTCACAGAGAACAAGGAGTTCAGAGAAAGAATACAGAGAGATTTCTATTCAAAGTCTGCATAGCAAGTCCGTAATTTCTCCCCCTCTTCTTTTCAATTTTTCCTTTATCATAACATCAATAAAGATGGCAGGCTACTAGACGATTTGGCTTTGCTTCCACCAGTTCTGGCTCCTTTTTCCTGCAAATATCAATCGCAAAGATGCACCTCTCCCTGAATTTGCATCCCGTAATTTCTGAACTGGAAGTCATTATGTTCCCTTTAATGTCCACGCTCTTCTTTTCAATTTTTCCTAATTTAGGGACTGATTGTATGAGCGCTTTAGTGTAAGGATGTAAAGGACCATTGACAATTTCCTCTCCGTCCCCTGCTTCAACGATTTTACCAAGGTAGAGAACATTGATACGACTGCTTAGGTAATAGGCAATAGATATATCGTGAGATATGAGCATCATTGAAATCTTCCTTTCTCTCTGAATTCCCGCAATAAGATCTAGAAAAGAAACTCTCATAGATGCATCAAGCATCGAGACCGGTTCATCGGCAACAACAAAGGTTGGATCAATTACGAATGATCTGGCTATAGCGACTCTCTGTCTTTGACCACCACTAAGCTCGTGAGGATATCTGTTAAGAAAGTCCTCGGGGGGTGTTAGACCTACCTTTCTCAGAATTTCTGTGATCTGATCAGATTTGAACGGTATTTTGTTAAGCTTAAGAGGCTCCTCAATAATACGCATCACGGTGAATCTAGGGTTAAGGGAAGAATAAGGATCTTGAAAAATGATCTGAACTTTCTTTCTGAGATCTCTCATCTCCTTTTTGCTGGAGTTGAATACGTCAGTTCCCTGTACAAACACTTCTCCGGAGGTTGGTTCAATCAGACCTGCCACAACTCTTCCAATGGTAGACTTCCCACTGCCGGTCTCGCCGACAACCGAGTGTATACTAGCTTCTGGAATAGATAGATCGACTCCGTCAACGGCTTTGACAAAAGAACCTTTAGAAACAAATCTACCACGAGGTTTGTAGTATTTCTTTAGGCCTTTCACACTAAGTGCTTCTACCATCTTTACCTCCTTCGAACATTTTACAAAATATCATGTGGTCCCCCTCTATTATCTTGGGCGAATAATCATAACTTCCACAAGAGTCTAGTGCCATCTTGCATCTAGGTTTGAACCTGCATCCAGCAGGGGGGTTTTTAATGTTCACGGGTTCCCCGGGAATTGCCTCTGGTTTCGACCTCGCTGATATCATGGGTACAGAATTTATCAGACCCTTCGTGTATGGATGACCTGCCTCTGATAGAATCTGCCTGTTAGAACCTATCTCAGATGGTTTCCCTCCATAAAGAATCATTATCCTATCGGCCATTTCCGATACCAGTGGAAAATCATGACTGATAAAAATAATCGTTATCCTTGCCATTTTTTGAAGTTCCTTCAGTATATTCATCAGTTGGGCTTGTGTTATCACATCTAGCGCGGTTGATGGTTCGTCTGCTATTATGATGCTGGGTTTCATGATCATAGCAGTTGCAATCACGGCTCGTTGCTTCATTCCACCGCTAAGTTCGTGAGGGTACTTTTTCCAAGTGAAAGAATCAAGGCCCATGAGCTCCAACGTTTCCCTCGCTCTTCTCAGTGCTTCACCTCTATTTGTCGATCTGTGAATTAATAGAGGCTCTGCTACCTGGTCCTCTATCTTTAGTAGTGGGTTTAGACTATTCATTGCTCCCTGGAATACAAGAGAAATCACTTTCCCCCTTACCATGCGGGCCATTTCTGGTTTCAGCTTAAGTATGTCATCTCCATCGACTTTTATGCTTCCGCTCTCCACATAACCGTTTCTTGGAAGAAGTCCCATTATGGTCATGGCTAGGGTGGTTTTTCCGCTGCCAGATTCGCCTACTATTCCAAATATCTCGTTACTCTTGATGTCGACATTGATATTTTCGAGTGCTCTAATTTTACCTTCTCTTGTTCGGTATATGACTGTCAGATCTTCTATTTCTATCATCGTACCACTATCCCTTGATAGTCCTCAGTCTAGGATTCATAATTTCCTCAGTTGCGAAACCCATCATTATAAACCCAAAAATAAGGACAAAGATAAATATGCCTGGAGGGAGGATAAAAGAAAAATCTCCTGCTGTCAAAGCCCCCGACGTATACGCATCTCTTATGATGCCTCCCCAACTTATGGACGTAACATTTCCTACACCCAAGAAAACAAGTGCGGCTTGAGTGAATATTGCAGCAGATATTGCCAACATAGCATTTCCGTAGAGCACTGAAGTAACATTTGGGAAAATGTGTCTGAACATTATGTAGATCTTTCCAGCATTGTTTGCCTTCGCTGACTCAACAAATGGCCATTCCCGAATTGATAGAACCATTGAACGAATGATCCTAGCAGTTGGGGCCCAGCTTAGCAGACCTATTACCATTATTACATTGATTAGGCTTGGTCCAAGTAGTGCAGCTATAATGATCATAAAAACTAGAGCAGGTATGACAATGAAGAAGTCAACTATTCTCATTATCACTTCATCGACTGCTCCTCCAAGATATCCACTAATAAGTCCGGCAAGTAAACCGATCACAATTGCGACCGCGCCTGCCGATATTCCTACTATCAGTGAAATCTGTGCACCATAAATATCCCTTGAAAACAAGTCCTGACCAAGTGTGTCTGTCCCGAAATAATGAAGTCTGGATGGTGGGGATAAGAACAATGCGGGGTTTGTTGTGTTGGGATTATAAGGGCTAATTATAGGTGCGAATATCGCTATTACTGCGAAGAATAGAACGATGATCAGTCCGATCATTCCCTTTTTATTTGACTTAAATTCTTTCCAGAAATCAAATTCGTCACTCATTGATATCTGATCCTCGGATCAAGATAACTGTACAATATGTCGGCAATTATGTTCGCAAGTACTATTACGATTGCAATTATCACGAATGCTGCTTGTAGGATTGGATAATCTCTAGCATTTATTGCACTGTATATTAGAAAACCGATACCGGGCCACGAGAAAACCACTTCCGTGAGTATTGCACCTCCAACGGTCAATCCTAGATTCACGGCAATTATAGAGATCATCGGAAGCTCTGCATTGGGAACTGCGTGTTTGTTAAGTATGTATCTATCAGAAGCTCCTTTACTCTTGGCAAAATTTATGTAATCTTCTTGAAGAACGTCAATAAGGGAATTTCTCATGATTATGGTGAACTGTCCGAACAAAACTAAGGTAAGGGTTGCAAGAGGGAGCACCAAGTGGTCTAGCAAATCTGATAACTGTGCAAACACCGAACTGTAAACTGCCCCCGTTACATACATACCAGATACTGGAAAAGCGTGGGTCTTTATTGCGATGAGAATAAATATTCCACCCAACCAAAAGGTGGGGATGGAATAGATAGCCATTGAGGTTCCTGTCACAACCCCATCGGAAGCCGAACCTCTTCTCCAAGCAGCAAATTTCCCTGTAAATATTCCTAAAAATATCGCTATAATCGTGGCTGGTAGAAGTAGTATTAGGCTGTTATAAAGAGCGGGGAAAAGAACCGACGAAACGGATTGCTTGTAGAAGATAGATATCCCGAAGTTTCCTTCAAAAGTGTTCTTCATAAACAATACATATTGCTCCCAGATTGGAAGATTGAGTCCAAACTGTTTTGAAAGTGCCTCAATCTGTTGCCTCGTCAGGGCGGGGCTCCTGTAATCTATCAGTATAGGATTGCCCGGCATCAACCTGAAGAGAAAGAAGTCAAAAGATATGATGACAAGCACTGAAACTATTGCAAACAACACCCTTTTCGAAAGGTATTTTTGAAATTCATTCATCAGAATTTCCTCTCGCTATTCTCATTAGGTGCTGTCACTCATCATCTGATTAATATGCTTGTCTTCAATTCTCCTGACTTTCGACCCAAGTAGAGCACTAGCTATATCGCCAAGTGCTTTCCTCAAATCTGGTTTCAGCATTTTTGAATCACTCCGCTTTTGCTTCTTATTCTTATTATTCTCTGTTGTTGAGTATTCAGCTTTTAGGGGGTGCTTCCTTCTTTCCTCTGCTCCTCATCAAATAAACAGCCGCAACCGCGACGACTATTATCGCTATTACTGCGATTGTTATTTCATAACCAAGGTAAGGATTTGTAGGAGTCGTGGTGGTTGTAGTTGTAGGAGTAGCTGTTATGAATGTCAGATAGTCAAATCCTCCAAATGGGCCCCCCAGTGCGGACGAATTGATGTCTTTGAAGGCGGATGACCAAACGTTTATCGACGATACTGTTATTAGAGGAATGTATGGGAGCTGGCTGTGCAATATCTGCTGCATCTCATTTGATATTGCTCTCGTTTCCGCCGGAGTTGAACTAGATAGTAATTGACTCCACAGGTGATCGTAGGTAGAGTTGTTAAATCCGCTGTCTGATGTTCCAGTGACAACTTGATCTGACAGGAAAACACTTAGCAGTTGGGGTGCGAAGGGAGTATCGTCGAACCAGTCCCAGAGATCCATATCTTGGCCTAGTGTTCCGTTGGAGAGCCAGATAGTGGATGCCATGCTGCCAGTGGTTTCAGCATTTACCGTCACTTTAATACCGATTGCGGTCAGGTTGCTTGCAATCAATTCCGCCATACTGGTAGCGAGTGTATCTGCACTGTTACAAAGCATCGTATAGGATAGGGCTGTTCCGTTTGGAGACACTCTCACCCCGTTGCTGCCCATAGTAAATCCTGCGGCCGTCAGCATATTATTTGCGAGCGTTACATTATAAGAATAGGGGGTTAGATTCGTGTCGTAATATTGATTCGTCGGAACAAGAACTGATGCGAGGGGGGTAGCATAGCCGTGATAGACGGTTTTTGCAATGTATGTAAGGTTAATCGCGTGAGCAATTGCTTGTCTTACGGTCACGTTTCTAAGGGTGGGATTCCCCTGACTCCCCTTTTCGACATCAATCGAAAGATACTGATATTCCAACGCAGGACTCTTTGAGACGTAGTATGCTGAATTGTTTAGGAATTGCGGGACATTTGCTGGAAGTATACCTGTAAGTCCTTGAATTGCTCCACTCTGTAAGGAAGAAATTGCTGAGCTCGTGCTCGAATATTCCTGGAAGATGACAGTATTTATCTTTGGTATTTCGGTAGTAATAAACCATCTTGGATTCTTTTGAACTTCTGCATACTGATTAGGTACATAATTTGTGAGAATATACGGCCCGTCTCCCACGAAGTAGGTGGAGCCATTCTTATTAAATCCTGGATAAGTAGACGCATTTACATTGGCCCAGATATGATAGGGTACAATGAAGATGTACGCAGCAAACATCTGCCACAATGTTCCGTTAAAGGTTATCATTACTGTTTTGTTATTGAGAGCGGTAGTGTTAGTAATTGCGGTCACATAGCTAGCCACGAAACTCCATGGCTGCCCGGCTAGATGCAGGCTATAAATTACGTCCTGAGCCGTTACAGGTTGCCCATCAGACCATACTGCGTTTGGATTGATATGGAAGATTGCACTGTGATTTGCATAATTGATGCTCCATGAATTCGAGAGTCCCGGCTGCAGGCTATTATTCTGAGTATCGAAATTAACTAGCCTCAGATATAGATTCGAATTGATCCAATAGGTAAGTTGCGAGTAACTGGTAAATGGATTTAATGAGTCTATGAATGTTCCTGTCCACCCAGCAGTGAATGTTACATTTCCTGAAGCAGCCAAAGGTTCTGGGCTATTTGCTGTGGAATTAGCAATTATTTGCATACTAGATCCAAGAGTAATAATAGCACCAATCAGAATTACTGAAACCATTACAAATTTTCTATGAAAAGTGTTATGCCTTGTCATAGGTTGATTATAGATATTACTATATATAATTCTTTCACCTTTGTAACTGGTCAGTGAAGTGTAGATGATAGCGGTATTTTATCAGGTCTACTATAGAAGGTACTATTTTGACCGTACTCCATAACGTTATTGAATACTGGTCCGGGAAAGGCTATCAAACTAGGTCTTGGGCTTCGATTTCATTTAGATTCTTCCGAACACCACTTAGTAATAAACAACCATCTGACTGTAAGTCCTTCACTTCATCTCCAGTTTCCTAGTTCCGACAACCGAAGTCGATCCTCCAATTTTGATATACACTATTCCCTCTCTATAGAACCCAGTTGAGAAAGAATTAGAGACTGGAATGGTTCCCGAAGACTGGTCACAGCTTAGTTAAATCACCGTAGGTCCACTAAGTCGTGTGAGTTCGACCTTGCACTTATGATATCAGAACAAGTTGATTTTGTCGATTTCATTACGGTCTCTATTTGAATCATTTTGTTGACCTATGGTTATATTTACTTGAACCAAACCATAAATGGGCTTGTCCGGATTTGGACCGGAGTCTTCGACTCCCGAAGCCGAAAGGATACCAGGCTACCCCACAAGCCCTTCGATGGGATTTCAAAGGCTTTAAAATGTTTTACCTATTTCCATGCCGTGAAGAATAACAGATTTCCATCTTCAGACGCACTCATTTTTAATGTGTCGGGAGAAATCGTTATGTCCAGCGACCCCGGAAAAACAATAAGAAAATGGAGAGAAGAGTTCAATGTTACGCAAAAGGAACTATCAGAAAGGATGAAAATCAACACCTCTGTCATCAGCGATTACGAAACGAGTCGCAGAAAATCTCCGGGGGCACAATTTCTCAAGAGCCTCGTATCTTCTTTGGTAGAGATAGACAGTGAGCGGGGGAGCCCCATACTCCTGAAGTATTCGCTCGGTACGGAGAAAGATGTAATACTGGACATCCAGGAATTCTTCTACGATGTGGATCTTCAGAAATTCATAAGAATGATAGAGGGGAATGAGGTCAGTGGTCTGGAGATAAAGAGAAACATAAGAGGTTACACCATTCTTGACTCACTTAATGCTATTCTCAAGCTCACCGCTTTCGATTACTTTCGGGTCTATGGTTGGACCTCTGAACGCGCCCTTTTCTTCACGAATGTCGAATTTGGCAGATCCCCCATGATTGCAGTTAGAGTGCACCCTATAAAACCTGCGGTTGTGGTGTACATCAAACCTAAGAGGATTGATCCACTGGCGATAAAGCTGGCCGAGATTGAGGGCATACCGCTCATAACAACGGAACTCTCCCCAGGACAGATCAAGGAAAAGTTGAAATCAATCTAGTTCAGAAGTCTGTTCAGGTACCAGTCTAGACTGAACTGGATTAGCTCCGAATAGGTCTGACCAGTCCCGATATAGAGGATCGGTTTTTTGGTCTCTGATAGTAGCGATATTATGCATCCTCCCTTCGCATCCGCATCTATTTTAGTTACTATGTAACCGTCAATTCCTACTGCTTCGTCGAAAAGTTTTGCCTGACTTAGGACATCAGTTCCGGACAGAGCATCAAGGGTCAAGATTATTGAATCTGGATTTGAAATCCTTTTTATCTTTTTCATTTCCTCTAGAAGATTCTTGTTGTTTTGCATCCTACCGGCCGTATCGATCAACACCACTGACCTCTCAATCTTGGAAGCGTGTTTCACTGCGTCAAAAGATACGGCAGCTGGGTCGCCTCCGGCCTGGTGCTTCACTACTCTCACGCCCAGTTTTTCGCCATGAAGAGCTATCTGCTCTATCGCCCCGGCCCTGAATGTGTCAGAGGCTGCGATCACGACATAGAACCCCTTCTCCTTGAAAATTTCCGCGAGTTTAGCGATTGAGGTAGTCTTGCCGGTCCCATTCATACCGACAAACATTACGATAAAAGGAGACTTCCTACCAGCCAGATCTACCAGATCCATCGGATTGACAGTCGCAACTTCTTTGATGGTCGCCCGGACGGCCTCCTTGAACACCGAGTTTCTATCACCCTTCAGTCGTATACTCTTATCATCAAGTTTCTTCAGTAGTACGTTTGAAATTCTATCTGCAACTGGCAGAGCTACGTCTGCTTCAATCAGGGATATTTTGAGGTTACCTGCTATGTCCTCGAAGTCCTTAGACGAAGCGGCTACGTTTATAGAGGTTCCCTTGTTCTCACGACTTGTGGTAACATCATCCTTCTTTCCCAGGCCAAGTTTTTCCTTCAGTTTCTCGAACATCTGTTCACTTTTTGTAAACCCTGTTTAAATAATCTTCTAATTGTGCATACCTTTGCTGCAGATCGTTCTCGGAATTCCTGCTGCTCTCAATTGCCTTGGCTGCATCATTCTTTCTCTCGTCCAGAATACTCAGCGCATCTTCGATAGTTGCCTTTTTGTATGCATTAGAGCCTATGTTAACTACGACTCTCTCTTTGTTTTTGACTTCTCCCTCAATGTATAGGCCCCTTCCGATCGGTATTAGGGATTCTCCCTCCACCCGTGAGATGTTCTTCAGAAAATCCGTCGTGGTCGTCAGGTCCTGAAGTATGACTGCGAGTGATTGGATCTGTCCTTCAATCTCCTCCAGCTGCTGTCTGATCAATTCCATGCTGTAAACAATCTGGTCAATTTTTGCGTCCTGTGTCATCTAAGATCCTCCAAACTTTTTCTTTGAAACTATCAGCGATTCTATCCCAGGCATGGGCTCCCCTGCTAGATAGCTTATAAGTGCCCCTCCACCCGTTGATATATGGTTTATGTCGCCGCCTCTGATTCCCATCCTTTCCAGCGCTGCGAGTGTGTGTCCACCTCCAGCGACCTTGTAGCCTGAAGACTTGGCGACGGCAGAGAATATTTCTTCCGTGCCTGCTGCAAAGTCTTCCAGCTCGAAGACACCCATCGGCCCATTCACGATAACGGCATCCGAGTATTTTATTATTGATGCATACGCCGCAATGGTATCTACCCCGATGTCCATCGCAGGTATATCCTTCCTAAAATCACCGAGTTTGTAGTGTTTTACCTTTCCATCCTCGTTGCCTATGAAGTCTACGGGAGTCAGTATCGATTCCCTATAGTTGTCGAGCAGCTTCTCTGCTTCCTTGAGGATTTTCTCATAATTTCCTATTTCCTTCCTCAGCACGTCCTCATTCTTCTTTCCCATATCCATTCCTCCCGCCACGAGGAATATATGGCCAACGAGTCCGCCCGTGATAACCTTGTCTAATTTACTCTCCTTCAACATCTTATCGATGATCTTTATCGAATCGTCTGCCTTGGCCCCCCCGAATATTCCCACTCTGTTCTTTCCCTTCACAGCAAAGAATCTCTCGATCCCGATGATCTCGTTTTCCATGAGCTTCCCAGCAATGTTCGGCATCACCTCACTGAAACCTACGAGCGTGACGTTGCTGCGGTGCGCAGCCGCAAACGCATCATTCACAAAGTAGTCGGCGTGGCTTGCAAGGTTCTTCACGATGTGGGTTTTTTCCATCATTTCAAGCTTTTCCTCTGCGAGGACAACTTCCTCAGAAAAGAACCTTGTATTCTCAAGCATCAGAATGTCTCCAGGTTCAGCAGAGTCTATCTCTTCCAGGGTTTCATCGTCAAAAACACCGTTCAGGAATTTTACTCTCCTCTTCAGCATGTTGGAGAGGTGTGACGCGTGAGTCTTCAGGCTGACAAAGTCGTTCTTGCCAGGTCTACTTTGGTGGGCGAGAATGGCTATCTTTGACTTTGAGAGGGCTTCTATGGTTTCCAGGTGAGCCCTAAACCTTGCATCATCGAGTATATTGCCCGTCCTTGGATCTATAGGAGAGTTGATATCAACCCTTAAAAGAACGGATTTTCCCACTAGATCAAAATCGTTTAGAGTGAAGAAGGGAAGCTGGTTCATATAACCTGATTTTTTTGTGCCTTATATCGATTTCTGAATCATCGTCGCAATTTATGACATTTTCAATTGGATATCCGACCATGAGGATCAAAGAAACTCCTAGTTACAACTTGTTGAAAGAGTGTGAAATATCGCCATCCAAGGGGGATTTGGTTTGAAGATTAACTGCACATTAGGGCAGCCTTAATTCCGGGGCGGTGGAGTAAAAAAGAATTAGGCAGTTTCGTTTACCCCCGCTACCTCATTTAATGTATCTCCCGTTTATCATAACCCTGTCGATGAGATTATCACCGAATTTGTATCCTAGCTTGTTGTAGTTTTCCCTCATTACTATCAGATTTGCATCCTTTCCAGGATGCAGAGAACCTGCAGATCCAGAAAGAGAGAGGGAGTAGCAGGAGTTGAGAGTACTCATGTTTATGAGGTTCTCAATCGTGAACGGGAACAACTGACGTGCAAGAGAGATGACCAGCGGAAAAGAGGTGACATAGGTGTTAGGAGAGATGTCGGAGCCTATCGCGAGGGTCTTTCCCTTTTTTTTCATCTTTGCGAATATCTGGCCGCTCTTTCTGAGGTTGATTGCAGTAAAGGGGAGGATGGTAATGGTCTTCTGAATCTTATCGAGTTCTTCCTCCCTTGTCTCGATCATATGATCGAATGATCTGATATCAAGGTCACTAAGCTCACTCACTCCATTAAGGTTCTTCAGTTCATTGAGATGAACTCTCCCCGGGATTCCCAGTGAATTGGCGTATTGAATTGCATCCTTTGCAAATCCAGGGGAAAAAGCTCCAAAGTCAACGAAAACGTCGACGTAGTCTATTCTTCTCTTGAATTCCTCTATCATATCTTCGAATTCCTTGAGGTAGGTTCTCTCGTCACTTTCCCTCGGGATCACATGGGCAAGGAGCGTCTTCTTGATTCTGACCCTAAGGTCTCTTTCGAGTCTCTCAATAACATTGAGGATCTTCTCTTCGGCCTCGGCGTTGGTTCCATATCCAGTCTTCGACTCGAATATGGCAGTCCCGTTCTTCATCATGTTCACAATTCTTGTCCTGGATTCATTGTAGAGTGTCTTTTCATCGCAATCGGTTGTCGATCTTATGGTGCTGTATATCCCTCCCCCTCTCTTCATTACCTCAGCATAACCCAATGTCTTCTTTAGATCAATCTCGTTCTC
Organism: Thermoplasmata archaeon; assembly: GCA_021827945.1. Lineage (GTDB taxonomy): Archaea > Thermoplasmatota > Thermoplasmata > Thermoplasmatales. The sequence continues at coordinate 2,035 of JAKATW010000087.1, read as the reverse complement.
ACGGGTCCCGCTGAATACCAAATGGGTATGGGGATCACAGAAGGCGGGTATCACCCATTTGCTGTCTTTCTTTGGGTTGGAAGAGGGAGTTATGCTCTCTATCTTGCCGTTTGCTATGCTGATGTCCTGGTGCTCCAGAATCTCGAGTTCGTCAAAGAATGGGCCAGTTACAGATTCTTTGTTGTATGGAGATGCTATGTTTACGTTCTCAACTAGCATTATTTAAGGTATAGGTCCCTGTAACAAGAATCTGCCGCTATAGCCCCATCGGAAGCCGCAACCACAATCTGTGCAAATGATCCAGCTACATCCCCAGCAGCGTATACCTTTTCCAGATTCGTTCTGCAACTCCTGTCGATCTTGATGAATCCTTTGTCGGTCACTTCAACCCCCAAGGATTTCGCCAGTTCAGATTGAGGGGCCAATCCAACGTATATGAATACTCCATCGAAGTTCTCTTCGAATTCCTGACCGGTGCTCCTGTCTCTGAATTTGACGGTCTTCACCAGTTTCCCTTCTCCCCTGATCTCCGTGACCTGAACGTTGCGTTTGTAGTCTATGCCCATCGATTGTATCTGTTTCACGTAGGCGTCTTCGCACATGTACTTAGGCATGAACTCAAAAATCTTCACGTCTGTCACAATGTTCTTCATAGATATTGCAGCTATTGCACCGGAATTTCCTCCTCCAATAACCAAGACCTTCTTGTTCTTGAAAAGCCAACCGTCGCATGTGCTGCAGTAGCTTACTCCTTTCCCAAAATACTCTTGTTCGCCAGGTATTCCAAGGTGCTTGTGCTTGGTGCCTGTAGCAAATAGGATTGCCTTTGAATGGAACTGTCCTTTTTCTGTTTCAAGAGTGAATCCGTTCTCTTTCTTTATTGAGATTACCCTATTGTTGTCAATGATCTTCGTGTAGTTCCTTGCGTGATTTAGGAACTCTTTCGCTAACTCTGTGCCTGCTATCTCAGTGAATCCCAGATAATTTTCCACGAGTGGGGCTTCAAGAGTTAAACCTCCCGCAGTAGAGGCGTCTATGATGATATTTGATAGACCTGCTCTGGAGGCATATACGGCCGCGGATAGACCCGCAGCCCCCGCCCCGATAATTATCAGATCGAAATCTCTCTTCTCGATCTCCTGTTTTTCTTCACCCAAAATGAGTTCCAAACGAATCCCCTATCTACATAGGAGGCATTCCGCCCATTCCCTCTGGGCCACCCATTCCTGGAGGCATTCCACCTCCAGGTGGACCTCCAGCGCTTGACTTCTTCGAAGAGATTACGTCATCAATTCTCAGTATCATCGTAGCTACTTCTGTTGCGCTTTCAATTGCATGTGACTTCACCCTGACAGGTTCTACGACATTCTTCTTGAAGAGATCGCCGACATTTCCTTCCATTGCGTCTATTCCAGCGTTCTTGTTACCAGTCTGGTGTTCCGACCTCAGTTTCAGAAGTGAATCTATTGGATCCATTCCAGCGTTCTCAGCCAATGTCCTAGGAACTATCTCGAGTGCGTTCGCAAAAGTCTCGATGGCAAGTTGCTCCCTTCCACCGACTGTAGGGGCATATTTCTTGAGCTGATAAGCCAGCTCTGCCTCAATTGCTCCGCCACCAGTAACGAATGACTGGTCCTCTATAGCCACTCCGACCACTTTGAGTGCATCGTGAAGTGCTCTCTCGACCTCATCAATTGTGTGCTGGGTTCCTCCCCTGATCAGAATTGAAACGGCCTTCGGATACTTGCACCCAGTAACGAATGTCAGCCTGTCGTCTCCGATTTTTCTCTCTTCGGTCTTTTCTGCATTTCCCAGGTCCTTGGAAGATAGATCGTCCAGGTTTGTCACAATTTTTGCCCCGGTTGCCTTCGAGATTTTCTCCATATCGCTCTTCTTGACTCTCCTGACGGAGTAAATTCCTTCCTTTGCAAGGAAGTGCTGAGCAAGATCGTCTATTCCTTTCTGGCTCATTAAAACGTTCGCGCCTGATTTCTTGACCTTCTCGACCATCGCTTTTAACGTCTCTTCCTCTTGG
>JAKATW010000120.1 GCA_021827945.1 Thermoplasmata archaeon | reverse complement strand
TCTGCAGAAGAATCGCAAAATTCTAGCGATGACATCAGCTCGATGCTTAGGTCTAAACTGAAGGTGGGGGCGTATCTATCAGATGATCATCCAAAGGATGGCATGTGGAGGTCACTCTCTGAGAGGGAAGAAACTACAATCAGGGAGAACTATCCCGAAAAAACGCAAGAAAAAATGGATAACTCAGCTTTGAACACAAAAATTAGTTACCGGAGGGAATCAACAGTTGATGGGTACGATCCCAAAGCATTCCTACTAAGTGAGTATGATGGCCATTGCCAGGTGTGCAATGAGAAGCTTGAACTTGGAAATGGGAGAACCCCTTATTTCGAAACATTTAGGCTGATAAAAGAAAACGAGAATCCAAAGGCTAGTGAAGGAGAATTTAACGTCCTCTGTCTGTGCCCAAATTGTCACGCATTGGCTGAATACGGAGGAAGAGATCTATCTCAGCTGGAAGATTCGGTTCAGTTAGTGTTAGAAGGTAGCAAGATTGCAGAGGCAGTTGAAGAACGAGGCGGAGATTACTATGTTTTTGATATCCTTCTTGCTGGTAAACCCAGCAAAATATACTATACTCAACGTCATTTGAATCAGTTCATTTCTATATTGGCCAAAAAAGGCAACTAGCGATATGATAGACAGATTATGATGCTACACTGCGTTCTCCAGAATTTTACGGACATATATCAAGGTGAATAGGAGATTTCTGATATTCTGATCAATCTAACCTGAACGGGTTGTAAACGCCGGTCTCAAGATGACCATCGGGGGTGATTATCTTGGCACAAATTGGAAGCGCAAGGGGAAGGGATGGCAGAAGCCCCATGTTGTAGTGAGCATCCACAACATATCGTTTATTTCCTTAGAGATAACAGACGAGCATGGCGGCGCCCCCTTCCCGGTTTCAGTATGCTCCCTGACATCGCCCATCGTCTCAGGACACTCCTTGCAGACAAGGTCTATGACACAAAGGGAATACATAACCAACTTCCTTTAAAAACAACGAGTTACAGCGCCTGACGGGGGGCGAATTGAATTTGGAAACAATTTAAGTTGCACTCTCTGTTTAGGTATTTGGGACCAGAATCGCACAAATTTATAAATGGCAACTTTGTTCTTAACGACATGACTCTCACGTCACAAGAACGGGGGAACTTGGAAGGACTGATTGACAGGCAACAAAAAATCGCAAAAGCAGGCTATGGTGCTTTAGGGCGTTCAAAATTTGGCTCGAAGAGAGAGTATATGTCTTACGTATCAGGGATGATTATCGGGGTTTTTACCGTCACATATGCACAAGAACATGAGGATATGGATATTGATACGCAGGACAAAGTCTTACCGATCGTGGTTAGGAGAGTCTGGGAGTTTGATCTATAACCAGATTCCAGCCTACGAGTGAAATATTAATACTTCAATATACTAGGTTTTCCATGGTAGATACGGACTTTTCTGCGGTTTTCATTGATTTTGAGAACTTTTATTATGCGCTAACAAACCAGTATGATCTCTCCCCTGTGGATGCAACAGAAGCCTCAGTCTCCATTATAGGAAACACGCTTGACAAACTGCGCTCTGAACTTGGAGAATTTATTATTCAACAGGCATTTTCTGATTGGAGTGAATATGGGGAGCCTAAGAAAGAACTTCAGAAAATGGGAGTAAGAGTATTCGACGTATTATCAACACCGCACAAAAACAGCGCTGACATAGAATTATCTCTTTCTGTTCAGGATGTGGTGCTTACCCGACCAGATGTGCGAAACATTGTGATTTTTGCGGGAGACAGGGATTATATGCCCATTGTTCTTAGGAGCAGGGAGAGAGGAAAGAAGTTGCATTTTGCCGGGTTCGAAAAGAGTCTCTCCGGAGACCTGAAAAATCTGATTGGTGAGGGCAACTTCACTTATGTCAATACGGATTTGCTTTCAAGTTATAAACCTAAATCCACAGGAGACAAGAAATCCAGGAATGACGTCAGTGGAATAAGGGAATTGACAACAGATGAGCTGGCCGCAGCAATTGCAGCTGTTAATGCATTCGATGATTACAAACAAAAATATGGATCAGTCAAGTTGAGTGGATTCCTAGTGGATAAACTCGCCACAGCTCTCCCGTCTTTGAATCATACCCACAGGAGAGAAATTTTCCAGGTCCTCGTCGAAAAACAGATACTGCAAATCAAGAGCATATCTTCAACGTACGATGAATCAGAGGTATTTTCTGTCTTCGTAGTCGATGAAGATAATTCCATTGTGAAGAAAGTGAGAAAAAGAATGGTGGAAGGTGAACAGTTGGTCAAGAAGGCAGCAAAGGAATCTGTGGACGAAGAAGGTACAGTGACATTTTCAAGTCTGCGCGATAAAATACAAGAAATTGACCCAGATTTCTCATTGTCAAAGTTCGGCAGCCGGGCATTTTCCGAGTTCTTGGGACGCTATTCTGCAATATTAGCCCGTACCGGCCTGAACGATCTAGGTGACAAGATATACAAAGTACAAAACATGCAATAGGGTTGAAAATCATATATATTGAATGTGGGTAGTAGAAGCATGTTGTGGGAAGAATGGGTAGCTATCGCTTCACTCGTGATCTCAATTGTTGCCGTAGTTGTTTCTCTGATTTATTCTCGCCCTCAGGCAAAACTTGCACTGCGAGAAAACGAAAGAAGGTACAAAGATGAACTTCGCCAGCATTATTCGAACTTAAACAAATGGTTCTTTAAACAGTTACGAGAAAGAACAGACCTAAATGATTTCTTGTTGTATGATGCCTTGTGGTCTCCAGACTCATTCTATAGTCAATTGGATGAATTATGGAGATGGGCTGGTTTCTCTGACTATTTTCAGAATGGACTGAAACACATCGAGAAGGAACACCCTACAATGGCTGATGATATATGGGCAATTAGAAATAAAATGAAGCAGATAAGGGATGAGTTTGGAGAGCTTCTTTACGACTTAATGCACAAAGAAGGAGGTCCATCACTTGTCGGTGGATTGACAACGCGAACTAACCCGTATCCTCCCGGGAATATTGGCATAGAAGCATTGTATGGGGTGTTAAGGTCTAATTGGTCAACCCTGATGCGACACGCTTCCACTAGTAAACTTAACGTCTGGGAGCTTGCGTCTAAACTTCCCACAGATGAATTCGTGAAGGAGGAAAATGGGAAAATTTCGTGGCTGGACGTAACGATAGCCAATGGCTCTTCATTGGATACGAGTGATGAACTTATTGATCGTATGGTGCGACTAATGAGGGACACTGAACTCCTTCAACGAATTGTTAATATCTACAAGTTGAAAGTTGAATTCGAGCGAGACGTGAGTTCTATTCAATACTACTTGAATAGCGTAATTCAAAGGATTGAAATGGGGACTTACGAAGTCCATATCACTTGCTGTCCCAAAGCCTAATTAATTCCCATGATCCTTTGTTACGTGACGATTTTCTGACTCTTCAGTTCTTATTTATACCTCAATTTCAAAGTACTTTCTGTAGTAATTCGCGTAGTAGCGTACAACAGTACCAAATTTTGAGGAAAAATCAGAAAGTGTTTAATTTACTGGTTCCAACATTTTTCGGGCATAGAAAAAAAGTAGTACCAAAAAAGTTTAAATAAATACATGGGCTGTCTTTCTTGGAGTGAAAGTCTAAAATGGACAAACAAGGAGCGATAGCCCTCATCAACGAACTGTCTGACCTGTTCGTTGGGAGGGAAGAGGAATCGAAAGTATCAGTGCTCGCGCTGGTGACGAAGCAGCACTGTGTATTTATAGGGGAACCGGGAACAGCGAAGAGTGCGCTTCTAAGCACACTTGCGAGAGCTGTTAATGGAAACTACTTCCAGTACCTGCTGACGAAGTATACGATCCCAAGCGAACTGGTCGGGGAGTTTGACCCGGTTACATTCCAGAAAGCAGGAAAGCTGCAGAGGGATGTTAACGGAATGCTGCCGACAGCCAACATAGCCTTCGTGGATGAAATCTACAAGGCGAACAGCGAGACGCTGAATGCGCTTCTGAACATCACCAATGAGAGGGTATTCATGGATACAGGCAACAGGAAAATACCTGTGCCACTGTACTCAATGTTTGCAGCATCAAACGAGCTGCCCCAGAGCGACGATCTCCAGGCATTCCATGACAGGCTGTTCTTCAAGCATTTTGTTAAGCCGATGAACAAGGACAGGATTGAGGAGGCCATAGTAAAGACTGTCAGCAATCCGCATCCCGCGATAAAGACAAATTACACCCTGAAGGACATAGATGAACTGAACCAGAAGATCTGGGACTACCTCAGGCAGAACGTCAATGACGTAGCAAGGAACGTAGCTACGGTCGTGAAGCTCTTGAAAAAGGAAGGGGTAACAATATCCGACAGGACAGCAGTTGGAGCGAGGTTCTTCCCGTTTGTCACAGCCGCTTACAGCTACATTTTCGATCAGCCGGACTTCAAGAAGGCTGCCATTGCAGTGTCGAAGTACATCCTGCATGACTTCGAGGACCAGAAGGATGCCTACGAAAGGGCCTTGGACACCATGATCCCGCCTGAATTGAGGGTTGCCCAGGAAGCATTGGACAAAGCCCATGAAGCAAGAAAGGCAGGGGACTTCAAGACTGCCAGGGAAGAAGCCCTGAGTGCAGTCCAGAAGCTCAAGGAAATCGTGGGAAAGGACAGTGACAAGGAAAAGTTCGATATGTTCAGGTCTGAGATCAAGGAAGTGGGCGAGAGAGCCACAAGACTGGTCAATGCAATCAACAAGGCCACCTCAGAACTTGAGAGCGAGATCACGGCATAAGGTGACCTATGCTTCAGTCTAAACAGAAAAGGACATTCATCAAGGATTACGACGACCCGGCTTTGAGGTCAACGGCGTACGAGCTCACCACCACATACCGCAACAAGGAGGTGGATGCTGCAATGATCAGCAGGGAGTTTGCAACCGATTCGTACATAATGCACAGCGAGAACTGGAAAAACCTTCTTTTCAATCCCAAGAGCAACAATGCCTGGTCGGAAGTCCTGAAGCAGTACTACGAAACGGAGGATTACAGGAGGGTGAACGAGAATGTCTCGGGTGACGGGATTCTCTCGAAGCTTGCAACTATGGGCTACCTTGACAGGATTGTCGGGGTGGCGCAGCAGTATTCCGGCACGAACCAGAACTTCCAGCAGCCTCCGCAACAGAACCAGGGCCAGCAGGGACAGAACGGCCAGCAGCCAGGACAGCAGGGTAACCAGGGCAACGGACAGCAGCCTTTCAACCTGCAGCTCTTCTTCGATCAGCTG
>JAKATW010000026.1 GCA_021827945.1 Thermoplasmata archaeon | reverse complement strand
GAACGTTGCCTCTCTCTGGGGGTATCAGTGCTCCCATTACACACATCCCTGTCTGCATGCAATCTAGATATGCCTTTGACCCGTTCCCCTGCATGGACTGTGGAACGGAGGCATTCCCAACCTCATGGCGAAGTCCTTTCTGAACAGTCGCATCATGGGGATTTTCATGCACGACTTGCTCAAAAAGTAGTGTTCCGTGCCTTGCCATAATATGTTGTCTATTATCAAATATATTGTGTTCCAAATTCATCCCATCAATTCATTGGTGGGAGTATGTCAGCATCAACGCTCACACTCCTTACTTCCGCAAGGTAAGTGCCGTATTTTGTTTTGATCTTCCTTATGAATGTCGTGGTGAATGAGTAATCACCACATACCATTGCATATTTATGTGGATCTAGAAATATGGTCGATGATTCAAGTAGCATATAAAATACGGTTAAAATTCAGGTAATTAATAATCTAACGACAAAGTCTACTCTAGGAAAACCCTTAAATTATAATATGTTATAATCGTACCATGGAAAGCGTATTCAAAACGAAAGTGAGGAGGATAGGTTCATCGTTAGGTGTTTTGATACCAAAGAAGTTGATAGACGAGAGATCGGTCAAGGAGGGGGAAGAAATAGAGATTGCCGTAATAAGAAGAAAGAAGGAATTGATTTCAAGCTCATTTGGTATTGCAAAGGGAGCATCACACTTCAGAAGAGACAAGAGGGACAGGACGTAGTGAATGCTGATAGACACTTCTGCATGGGTGGAATTCCTGCTGGGAAGCAGGAAGGGAAATAGGGTGAGAGAGAGAATCAACAGCGAAGCGTGCTACAGCAGCATAGTGACCATTGCGGAGTTGTCCAATTGGGCACAGAGAGAAAACCAGGCGACAGAAAGGATCATTGATGCGGTAAAAGAGCTTAGCGCTGTCATAGGCTTAGACGAAGACATTGCTGTTCTTGCAGGGAAGTTGAACTTCAACCGGAAGAAAGAGAACAGGAAATGGGGAATAATGGATTCGATGATACTAGCAACAGCCGAGATGTATGACATGGAAATTCTGACTTGCGACAACGACTTCAGTGATGTCTCCAAGGTAACTGTTTTGAGATAATACAGGATTTAATCTCTAACTCAGGCTGTTTTGCATAATATGTTTTGATATTCCCTTGATGCAACTGGTTTAAGTGCAAAAGTATATTACTTCGTAAGATACGAAATTACATACCACGTCATACCCCGACTTGGTGTTGAAGCAAAAGAGGAAGAGGACCCTCATAATGAGGAGGGGAGACAACTACTATCTCTATAGGGTAAGAAGTGTGTGGGACAGGGAAAGGAAGAAAACGAGGCTGAAGACAGAGGAATACCTAGGAAAGATCACACCCGAAGGTATCGTTGAACCAAGGGTGAAGAGAGTGATGAAGCGTTATGACCAGATTACGGTGAAGGAGTACGGCTCCTCCTTCCTGATGCAGCACGTCTCCGGAGACATAGTGCAGTCACTGGAGGATTTCTTCCCCGAATGGAAGGAGATATTCGTTTTCAGCTGCATGAGGCTCATCCACAGGTCACCGATGAAGAACGTTGAATTCCATTACAGGAATTCATTCCTCTCGGAGACCATGGCTGGTGCTCATGTCTCTCCAGACTCACTGGGGGATATGCTGCGAAGTATAGGGATGGACAGGAGTTCCATCACTGGATTCATGAAATCTTTCATGAGGGATGAGAGGTATCTTGCCGTTGACCTGACGCACATCCTGAGCATGAGCGAGGGCGTCATTTCCGCCATCCTAGGACACAACGGCAAAGAGGAGTACTTACCACAGGTCCAGTTGCTCTTCCTCTTCTCAACAGGGCGTGATGCTCATGCGTATTTCCGAATCCTTCCAGGTGCAATAAACAGCGTAATGTCACTGCGTGTCACCATGGAGGAACATTCCCAGAACGATTAGAGGCAGAGAGGCACGTCCAGGTTAACGTGCACTCACGACTGACCAGTTACCAAGCGACCCATCCGAAAAATATGAATCATGCAATACAGAGGAAAACAGACAGTGCTGAATAGAATTGGACCAACTTTAATGATAGATGAGTCCATAAAAATGTGACTAACTAGCTTCTTTTTGATGTGTCAGTTGCTGCACTGCAAATAAGCTGACTAATTTGCAATGTGGCCCAGGTAATGGAAACTGGTATCCATAAAGCCTGGAGGTAAATGAAAATAAAAGGAAAAAATTAGCAGAACGAATTCATCAGGTCCGTAACGTCATTCAGTGGTTTTCCGTTTGAGTGGATGGGGTCCATCACATAGTTCTTCTTTCCATAATCCGGTACAAGTTTCTGGAGCTTCTGATCGTACGTTTCCGTCTGGTAGTCTAGGAATACTCCCATCGGTATCTTGTCTCCCCATTCCAGTGATTTCAGTACTGCCTGTGGAACCTTTTGCTTGTACTCATTCTCATTGCTAGCAACGGGGTTCCAACCCTCCTTCTCTATGTCGTAGAGTCTAGGATCGTAGAATTCCTTTGTATTGATGTTGTTGTATGTAACGCAAGGCTGCATCACATCGACTAAAGAAAGCCCCCTGTGCTTCATCGCCCTTATGAGCGTTTCCTTAAGGTGTTTGATGTTGTAGGAGTAGCTCCTTGAAACGAATGTAAAGCCTGATGCCAATCCCAGGAATAACGGGTTCACGGGGAATTTTATGTTCTCCGTCTCTATGCTCTTCGGCATTTCTCCATACGGAAGAGTAGGGGAAGCCTGTCCCTTTGTGAGTCCGTATACACCGTTGTCGAAGAGTATGTAAGTCATATCTACATTTCTCCTTCCAGCCGCAACGAAGTGGGCAGACCCTATCCCTAGCCCGTCCCCGTCCCCGGAAGCAGATATTACCTCAAGGCGTGGATTTGCCATCTTTACTGCCTGTGCCTGGACAAGCGATCTCCCGTGAAGGGTGTGAAGCGTATTTACGTTGACGTAGTGGGGGATCTTAGAACTGCAACCAATACCTCCTGTCAGGACGACGTTCTCGTTCGGTATCTTCAACTCCTGTAGTGCAAGCACCAGCGAATTGAGTATTCCGAAGTCACCGCACCCCGGACACCAATCTATCTCTACGTTTGTCTTGTAACTCTGAGGTTTCGGTGGAGTACTAGCCGTATTAATCATACGTAAGCACCTCCCTTTTTCCCAACTTGGGTTTACTCAGCACTTCTACCATCTCCTCAAAGGCTATGGGCCTTCCGTTAAATTTCACAATCCTTGTACTGACTTCCAGTCCAGTCTTCTCCTTCAGCAGGTCGGCAAGCTGACCGCTGTAGTTCTGTTCCACATCTATTATTGTCTTTCCCTTCAGGTATTTCATGACTTCCTCCACAGGGAACGGTTCCATCATCCTTATCTGCAACAGTGATACATCCTTCACCTTCTCCATTGCATCAATAATCGGTCCCTTCGAAGATCCCCATGAGACTATGACCTTCTTGTTCGTGGGCAATCCGTAGAATTTCACTTTGAGGTCTGGCGGGGCTTCCCTGAGAACTGATGCCATCTTGTTCATCCTCTTGTCCATCATCTTTATCCTGTTGTCTGCATCCTCGGTGAAGATGTGTCCATCCTCGTCGTGCTCATCACCCGCTACTGTAATCAGTCCACCCTTGACTCCAGGAACTGATCTCGGGGATATACCATCGTCAGTGAATCTGTATCTTAGGTAGTCCTTTGTCTCGCTCAATATCAATTTTCCTCTGTCGATCTTCACCTTGCTCAGGTCGAATGGATCTACCGTATAGTTGCTCATCGCCATCGCCTTGTCGAGCAGCACAATGACCGGAAGCTGATACTTCTCAGCGATGTTGAATGCGTCTATTGTATCGTAGAATGCTTCCTTGTGGTCTCCCGGTGCTATCATCACCCTTGGAAACTCTCCATGTCCTGCACTGAGAGCATATTTCAGGTCTCCCTGCTCATGTCTTGTTGGCATTCCAGTCGCGGGGCCAGCTCTCTGGTAGTAGAATATAACGACCGGAGTTTCTGTCATCCCTGAGTATGAAAGTGCTTCAACCATCAGGGAGAAGCCCGGACCAGACGTGCTGGTTGCAGACCTGAGCCCCGTGTTCGCAGCCGCGATTGCCATGTTGATTGCAGCAATCTCGTCTTCGGTCTGCTCCACAATGAAATCGTACTTTCCCATTACTCTCTCCAGATAGTTCGATTCATCGCTGGCCGGAGTGATGGGGTAATAAGACTGGAATTTCAAGCCAGCCTCAACCTTTCCCATTCCTACAGCATGTGTGCTGTTTATGAACATTCTCTTCTTGTAGGTTGTCGGCTCTAGATCAAACGTTCTCTCTGCTTTGAACTCCGCATACACTTCATCTACAATTGCGTTGTTCATATCAGCAATCTTTGGCCTTGAGGCAAAGTTCTCAGAAATCACCCTCTTGAGCTTCTCTTTGTCAAGCCCGATCATCTTCGTGGCACCCGCCAGTGCAACTGTGTTCTTCATGACGTTAAGTTCGGATAGAGCCTTTCCGAATTTTGTCGCAACAGTCTGCAGTATGTCCTTGTACGGGACTGCTGCGTGTCTTGGATCTTCAAGTTTGTCCTCGTAGATAATTGCCCCGTCCTGGGCCAATTCCTTCACGTGGAGCAGTACGCTCTTCGCATCCAGAGGTATCAGTATATCTATCCTCTCTGAATAGCTCCTGATGATGTCCTTGCAAACTCTGACCCTGAAATAGGAATGTTCTCCCTTTATCGTGGAGAAGAGTTCAGCGTTCGTAAAGACTTGATATCCCTCCCTGGTCATGACTTTCGCAAAAGTATCAGACGTGAAATTGATTCCGCTACCTTGGGGGCCAGCTACCATAAGATTTAGGTCGTGCATCATTTAATTCCCCTTCCTCACCCATGACATATGAGTTAAAAAAAGTTGGGCTCATACTTTATTTATTTGTCAAATTTTGTTGGAACCAGTCAATTCGGTGGATTCAGTGTTCAAAAACAAATTCGCTACATTAAGCCTGCTAAACCAACGTCAGGAAAGGTTTAAACAGAGTGTTGAAATCACGAAAGGTTGCCAGACGAGAAAAAAGGCGGAGGATTCCAGTCAGCAGCTGGTCTGATTCGTTACTTCGATGAAGAGGAAGACTTGGGTCCAATATTCGATCCAAAGCTGGTTCTCTACATAGCGGTGATATTTGGGGTAGTCATAGAACTGCTCAAGGTTTTCTGGCCAATCTGATTCTCGAATATTTATGGATGTTGTTTTTCTCTAGAACTTCTCCCTTTAGCCATCCAGAAAACGATAAGTTCTCGGTTCACATGATAACACAATGAAGGAAGCTTTTCTTTACTCCATAGAGAAGAGTAAAGTCAGGTGCA
>JAKATW010000156.1 GCA_021827945.1 Thermoplasmata archaeon | reverse complement strand
TAGCTCAGTTGGTAGAGCGGTGGACTGTAGAGGGACAGCGCTGTGGCGCAACCGCCGCCATCCACAGGTCGCTGGTTCAAATCCGGCAGCCGGGATTCACCAAATGGTTAAAATCTGTGTATGTAATAACTGGGTATGAAAGAGGAGCTGAAAGTCGGTACTAAAAAGTATTACGAACTTGAATTAGACAGACTTAAACGCTCAAAATTGAACACCGAAGCGAAAAAGAAGATAAGGAACTTCTTGAACTACCTGGAGAACGTGGACGAGCTTTCTTACAATAGGCTATACTTCCATGCGATCAACCTGAGGATCCTCGGAGCGAGCATGGGGGAATCTTTCACTTCTCCGAGTGCTGATGAGGTCATTGAAGCCTTGACAAATCAGAGAAAGAGGGACCTGTCCGAGTGGACCATCGAAGGATATAAAGCCACACTCAAGAGATTTTATAATTGGCTAGGGAAACCCGAAGTGGTTAAGGATATTAAATTCAAAGGCAAGAACAAGATAAACTACAAGAAAAAACCAGACTGGAGGATAAGCCAAGAAGAAGTGGACCTCCTGATTAGGTCGTGTGATAATGCTAGAGATAAGGCAATAATCAGTCTGCTTTTCGATTCGGGAATAAGGATAGGGGAGCTGCTTACTCTCAAGATCAAGGATGTAGTTTTCGATAACTATGGATTGAGGATAATGGTATCGGGAAAAACAGGTGTGAGAAACGTGAGGGTCATCGGGGATTCGATAGGCTATGTGAAGGGATGGTTAAACGTCCATCCTGATACCTTCAATCCTGAGGCATGGTTGTTTTGTGGCATAGGACACGATATGGAGGGGAATCCAAATACCGGGTCAGCCATGTTCCACCAACAGATCTACGCAATGCTGAGAAAGGTGAAAGGGAGAGCTGTCGGTCTGGGATTCCCCGAAAGCAAGAGACTGAATCCTCACAAGTTTAGACACAACCGGGCAACCGAGCTAGCTCCTAAGCTGCCTCCATTGGTCCTGGACAAAGAAATGGGATGGAATTTGGATAGTAAAATGCCGGCCGTGTACGTACATCTTAATGATGAGGAAGTGGATAACGCTTACCTGGAAGCGAACGGTATTCACGTAGAAAAGACAGTTAAGGAGGCGAGAAAGACGAGGACATGTTTGAGATGTAAGACGGTCAATCCTAGCAATTCTGATTATTGCTTGCAATGTGGCAGTCCGTTGGATTATAATAGACTTAAGCAGCTAGAGGACAAAGAAAGAGAAGTCGAATCGGTGCTGTTAAATTCCTCGGCTATAGACGGAAGCACCAAGGAACTCTTAAAGACGTTTAACCCTGAGTTCAAGGACAAGCTGCTGGAAGCCGTGCTATCTCAGATAATAGGAAATCCTCAACTGAAAGAGAAGTTCACAAAAGAAATAGGATCTACGTGATAGTCAAACTTCCCGATCGTCTCTAGCTTAAATCAAACAAAAAATGCCTTCTCATTCGTAATTTCCAGAAATGATTAATTCAAAACGTAGAATCTATCCAGGCATAATGTTAGAACGCAAAATAAACTGTTGATTTTCAACTGCTGCTGAGAAACTAATCTTGCATGGATTTCTTATCTAAAGGATGTTTCTTCATATATTCTTTCATAGCGAGCTCGGTCTCGCTTCCTATCGTCCTTGTAGAGCCTGTTTTCATCACGACGAATCTGACCCACTCTTGCCACAGACTCTTATCTAGATTCATAGAGGTTTTGTGTTTTTCAGTCATATACCACAGTATTCCCAGTATCTATTTAAGAGCAGCGGTGTATACGTATATACCACAATATTCATATATATTATGGCATTTCCTTATCGTGATGCAATGAACAGAGAAGATATCGAATTTTGGAATGGTGCACTGAAGTGTGCCATTAGGATGGAAAGGAAAGCAAAAGATTCTACCACACTTGAGCAAGTAAGACATGAGATCGCACATCTGAGGCAGAGAATAGAGGATGTCCACATCAACAATTTCGACAGAGCTCTAAATGTAATAGAGGATCTTTAGGAAAGAGCTATTTCAAACTCTAATTAGCATCATCGACTAATTCTTTCATTCTTTTCTTTTTGATTTCTCATTTTCAAGTTTTGCAACGTCCGGATTCTCAAACTTCTCTGATATCATTTCGGGAATACGGAAATATCAACTTTGTCAAACACAAGCAGCTTTCGGGATTTCTTTCAGGATCTTGTCAGTCGACCGTGCAGCTCCTGGAAGATCTTAGAGGCCTTTAAAAGGTTTAGAGTTTAGCTATGACTGCTAATGTTCATTACCGGTTTCCAGGCTTTGGCTAGGTCAAATGACCTTCTCCACGCTTCCCCTCCCCTTCGACATTTGTTTGATATATATGTGAATTCCTTTGATGCTGAACTTTTGTCTAAACTTGAACCCGAGCTTGGAATATTCTTCTTTCAATTCTTTGATGTATTTTGGGTTTACATCCTTTCCTCTTACCTCGTCCTTAATGATCACAACGTAGACGTGCCTGACTTTCTCATTCCAGTAATTGTTGATCTGGCCCTTCAATGTGGTAACCTTGCCAGAATCTAATCCATACTTGAACTCTACAAGATGAACGACCTTCTCGTCGGATCCCCTGAACGTCAGGGATATATCTGCTCGCCTCCTATTCTTGACTTCAAACTCTTTATCATGTTGCATCGATTCTTCCTTGGAATCCAGGAAATGCAGGAAGGAATCTCTGAGGTCTGTCTCCCTAATTCTATCGTTATCGCCAAAGTCTTTCGATGGATTCCATCTCCCCAATAAATCCTGAAAATACTTTGAACTGTCCTTGACTTCGTGATATTCCACGGTTTCCCTTATGGAAGCTTTCTTAAATGAAGATTTCAAAGGCATAAAATAACATATTCTGAGTTAATAAAAACTTAACTAAACATTCCACTTAGACAATATATCTTCTATTTTCGATCGCATAAGAGAAAGGAGCAGAGGAAAAAGGAACTTCATACCCTCTTTCCTAATAATATATATTAAAATATCACGTATGAGCGGGTGTGGAAACACATTGTTATCGATAAATCGATGTTCGTCTATAATGAGAAAGGAGATAAATTATAAGGAACAATCAGGCTGGAGAAGCATAGATAGACTAGTCAAGTTTTCGATAAGGTTATCGGTAGACTATCTATGTTCTTTCGATGATGCTTCGATCAGCTATCTGTTGTTGTGCCTTTCGTTTCACCTTTCTCCTTGGTATGCGAATACTTCAGGTTAGCAAGCGACGCTTCGGATATCTTCCGTCTTGCCTTGCTGTCTATTGATCCGAGTACTTTTGCCGTTGCATCCTTGTATTCCCTCAGTTCCCTTTGAGCCAATGCCTTATCAGCTAGAGCATCCTGTTTCTCCGTCTCCAGGTTGTCGATTCTCTTTTGATAATTCTTCGTTGTTTGCCGGAGGTCCGTTAGAAGCTTGTTGTAGTCCTCGTCCACCTGAGTCAATTCAGCTTCCAGATCTGTGTACTCTTGCCGATAGAAGTTATCCAACTCTTCAATTATGTCTTCATCGATAAGGTCTATTCCTTTGTTCATCACGACCTCTAGCTCTTTCTTTGTCCTGTCGATTGTGAAATTGAACGTGTCGATTCGAATGAGCAAGTCATGATTTTTTTGCTCCAGTTGTTTGTTCTGTTCCATCAGGTTATTTATCGCTGTTGTTTTCTCATGGATCAGTTTTGAATGTTTGGCCTCCAATTCATTTGTGGTCCTCTCTACCGTAATGCTCAATCTTTCACTCCATTCTTTATCTTTCTGTGTTTTGACCTCGTCAACTGGTTTTTCAAACTCCCTGATTCTTGACTTTAGTTGGTTATTCTCTTTTTCCAGTTTCCGTTTATACCATCCGTCGGAGATAGAGAAATAAAAAAGAAGCCCTCCAATCCCCAATAAAGCAAGGGTCACTGTTAGCCATTCTGTATAGTTTATCATTTTTCGTCACCTTTGTTTGCATTTGTCACAATTTTCTTAGGACTAAGATCTCCCTGGACTGAAACTATGGCGTGCTTCATTACCAATACATTCTGACCTGTCCTTGAGTCCGTTATGATGATGTCATATTGCCCGAAGCTTGCAAGCTTGCCCGTTATGGTCTTGTTGTTCATGAGCTCCAACGTCAGCAATCGGCCCAGTAGTTGCTTGCCGAAATTATCGATCGTACCAGGGTAGACAGTCTGGTACCTATTTGTGGGTACTGTTTTTTCCGTATTGGTGCCATGCAAGTTTATCAATTCCTTCTTAGTTTCGTCTATGCTTTCAGTCATTTGTTTTTTCACCTTTCCGCATAAAAAACCGGAACCTGAGGGCGAAGAGAGACCCTCATCGGTCCCGGCATATCTCAAGGGTCCACTTGCAATACTACCGGAGGAAGATTTGGCAACCGGTTTATTGAGGGACCTTCCATTCAGATTTATCATTTCCCGATACCTCCGTTTTCTATCGATTTCTGAGGAGATTGAGGGCTAAGACTAGTGGTTACACCTTCTGAATCTGCTATCTCGGAAATTGACGGATGAGAAAGGGGTTTCTGGATTGATTGGATGGATTTCAATCCCAACTCTCTCATCTTCTCCTTTCTCTCCTCTGAAATCTCCGGATGTCTCCTCAGCCAAGTCTTCTCTCTCTCTTGATATTCCTCCAAAGGATCCTTGACCGAATCTGGTAGATCTGGATCTGCTCCCTCGGTTCCTCTCCTCACTATGTAAGACCTATTCAACATCTCCAGAGTGAAATATCCCTGAGCTGCTTTCCTCCTGAGTTTCTTCATCGTGTTGCTGATAATATGAAAGTCAGGACTCTTGCAGATCTCATCCTCAGAATACCATACTTGATTAGAGTCTACTTCCAGAGGGCATAGAGGGCATTCGCAGTTCTGATAAAGAGCGCAGCCTTCAGGATTCATTGACTCTGCCCTCCGTTCGAGGTGCATTGTTTTTCCAATGGGTCCCAATATCCGTCAGGACATGCCAATTTCACAAAACCTCCTTGAATTAGTTTAGCTGCTTCGTTATGATAGAGGAAAATCGTAATGCCCTTTTTCAAAGTTCCTTTTCTTTTGACATGACAGCTCTCCAGGATCTTGAAGTACGCTCCCTTTCCTTTCTCAAATTCTTCCTGCTCCTTTGCACTACTTTGACCTATACCACTTATACTTTCTATACTTTCTATACCGGAATCTTCATTTTTTGGTATAGATGGTATAGGTTGTATAGGTTGTATAGGTAGGTTAGGTAGTATAGATTGTCCCGAAAGAAGTCCATACCTAGTCTTTGCATTCGTGATATCTGAAAGTGAGCACTCGAAAAGTGTGATGTTGTTGTGCGTAATCCTGTGATTCTTCTTTAATCTGTAA
>JAKATW010000019.1 GCA_021827945.1 Thermoplasmata archaeon | reverse complement strand
TGAAGCTCACCGATCAGATGGTTTCCCACCTGAACTCCCTCTACCCGGACGACCATGCCATGGTGGAGTATCTCGATTTCATGGGAATTCCGCCTGAGGAGGGACTGCGTGCTGCAGGATTCAGGGTGGCCTGGAAAGGACTGAGGATTGTCGTTGCTGGAAGGATCAACGAGTCCACCGATTAGGCTCTTTGTAATAGCCTCAGTACCACGATAGTAAGGACGATCATAGCCCCATTGGTAGCAGCCAATGGGTCCAGGCATGTCTGAAGACAAACATATCGTTTTTCTTTCGATCGCTGCGCTCGCTATCTTTTCCCTTTCCCCCCCGCCCCGTCTGCTTCCCTGCCTGCACTGTCACTTTACGGAATCGGTAAGATGCGGGCAGAGTGAAGACAGACATCGTCGCCATCAGGTCATTATCCTGAAAAAGAAATAGAGAGAGGTAATGCAAATAGAAGAGCTGAGTAACTTGGAATGAGGGAGCTACAGTACCCTCCTCTCAGCACTGGGCGGGTACCCCTTGGAAACGTTAGAGCAACAGGAAGGATGGGAAGTTTGGATTGATGCTCGCTCCTCATTTCTCACGAAAGTCTGTCGCTCGCATCCAGTCTGCAAAGAAGGTTAGGGGCCCCTCCACATCCAGCTTCCACATTAAGCATACTCTTCACCTTTCACCCCATCCAGAACCGACCTATAAACGTCCACCAAAACACTACAAATACCGCATCTTCCAGGGCAAAGAAAAGAGCAAACGGAAATGGATGCAACAATTACGGAAAAGAAGGGTTATACAGGGAAAACGGGCCCAAAAGAGGTACCTCCAGGAGCCAAAGGTTTGCTCTCCCAGAAGCCTGAATTCTAGCGGGGAAACACATTTACGAGGGAACAGGTAGTTTTCAGATAGGACCAATGCGTCCTGGAATATGTGCAATACGGCAAAAATGTGAATTATTGGACTGACAGAATATCTTCTGGACCCCGAATTCTTCACGGTTTCGTTGCAGTTCGGACATTTTTGATGCAGTTCTGTGCTCTTGCAATGGTAGTTTTTCCCGTATTTTCCCGCTTCCCGAAAATCCATCGGTCTGGGGAATGTGGATATTAGGGGAAAAACTGCATTTCGTGCACCAGTATGTGACAACAGGCGTCAATGGAATGTTGTGAGTTGCACTAATACGGGTGGTCGATCTGGCCCAATATTCCCGGGAGTTCCCTTCTATGGGTGAAAGCCTAGACCTCTAATTTCGAAAAGAAGAGCCAGTGAGATGCACGCAGCCTTTGCTACTGCTGTCTCCCTCCATCGAATGTCAACAGGTCCATGGTGACACTTTGTGGATTTCTCTTTTCCTACATAGTCCAAAACCAAATGCAGTGCGATAGGATGTATATTGAAACGAATGTAATGAGAGTCAAATGGTACGGCAGGTGGATCTTCAGCATCGGTACCGTAAATGGACTGACGAAACTGCTTGGAAGCAGAGTGATTTAATAAAAGGAAAGGCATATGAGAATCTCACAAGGAAGAGGATCCACAAATGCAAGATGATGACCTGAACGAAGAAGCGAGAGAATACTGCGTGCTTGCATCTATGATCTCCCGTGGAAAACTGGGAGGACCGCTGCCGATCGAAGACGTGCTGGAAGACGCAAGGGGATACTGCAGCATACCCGAGTTCCATTTCTGTCCGAACTTCAGGGACGAGAAGGACCTGATTGCCAAGATACACAAGAAGGAAGATTATCTTTCACTTTCCGGAGACAAGTATGTATCCCTGAAAGATGAAAGCGATGCAAGACTCATAGCGTTCTACTTCCAGCAACCGATCGAGGAAAAGAAGCACTTCAACCTGGTCTTTGATACTGCGAAGTATCTGGGGACTTATTTTTCAGCTCATGCACTTGGATCGCCTCTGCTCCTCATAACGAACAAATTCGTGACCGGAAAGCTGTTCCCGATCGAAGGGAAGGTCTCCATAGAGCCCGACATAACCATGGCTCTCAGGGACAGAAGGAGCCAGAGCATATTCGGTTTCAGGGAGCGAGTGGCGGTGGAAGTTCAGCGGAGCAACCCAGATAATCTGTACGGGAAGCTCAGGAGGTATGCTGACCTAGAACAGACCCAGAAGGCAAGCGAACGGATGTTCCTCCTAATCGTAATCCCGTATGATCTGTCTTATGCGATGAGCGAATTCAAGGAGAGAGCACTCGAAATGAGCTGGACGGAGGAGATCGATTACAGGATCGTAGTCGCTGACGGGGAAAGATTTGAAGGTCTGCCTGAAATTAAATCTGGTTCCTGACAGCGATCTTGTGCAGAAGATCCCTTGCATATAGGTAATTGAATACTGCAAATGCCGGGACTATCCACAGAAGGAGAACATCGGAGGCACGGTTTAAAACAAGGATCGGAAAGAAGTGTGGCAGCATGATCGCGAGGGACAGACCGAATCCTACGGATGAGATGCTGCCGGCTACCCCAATCCATGAACGAATGTTATGAAGATATGTGTCAACCAAGACATTTAAGGTGTAAAAGACGGAGAATAAGAAAGGCAGCCAAGTCAGCGCTGGAACGTCTCGTTCTGTGATTCCCGGCAACCGGAAAGATAAATATAGCGCCACATAGCTGGCAAAACCAATCAGGGCCACGAATGAGTAAACGTACATATCCTGATACCTGGCAGTTCTTTCTTCCAGTATCCTGTTAATATTCACAAATACCTCATTAGTTTCATACTCGGCATTAAGTCGTTTATTCAATTCTTCATCCTTGTCTTTTAATGCGCTATGTTCTTGTTTCAATTCATCATACTTTTTATCCGAATCCCTCTTCTCGTTGACAATTTTGGCAGTTACATCTGAAACCTTTTGAGGGATATCTCCATTAATCTTCTGTATATCTTGGTGGAGAGCCTCGTTTTCCCTCTTCCGGGAATCGTTCTCTGTTGTCAGTTTCAGTCTTTCATTTTCTAAATCATTCAGTTTTGCGTTTAGAGTTTCATTATCGGCAACAGCCTTCTTCACTTTGTCTTTGGAGTCTTCTTCAAGCTGTCGAAACTTCTTTGTGCCATCCTCCTCATATTCTTTTGATGCCTCTCTCTGGATCTTGTATATGTCGGGTGTACTGATTTTAACTCCGGTTGCTTTATGAACTCTGTCTATAATCAGCAACAGATCATCCTTTACAAGTTTGCCAGGATTGCCCTGCTGCACCATCAGCTCCTTTGCCTGCGTTACCGCCATCTTTCTTGGGTCCTCCTCCCTGTCCTCATTCTTTTGCGACATTCTTCGCCTGTCCATCCTTATATTCCCTCCTCATAGGGCAGGTTTACTGCATATTTCAACCAACTTTCCTTCAATTTCTTCACTTTACCGTAATAATTTATCGCCAGGTACATCTGGAAAGAGTTGAGATGAGCCCTTTCGGCAACTATATAGTTGATAACCGTAGCTCTTCTATTGAGATCTTTTAATGCCGCTTCATGAGACATTCCATCCCTTCCAGCGAAATAATCAAGAAGATACCCTTCCAAGACACCGTCCGAAAGCCCTTCGAAAGAATCCGTCATAGAGGTATATGTAAACAAACCTCTGCCCAAACGGTCTTTCACGAATTCCGGTTCAATACTCACTTTTCCCATCCCATGAGTACGATATTCTGCTGGCCGGTTTTCCCATATGTTCAGTACTCTCCTCCTTCGAACTAACCCCGTCGCCGAAAGCAACACCTGACCGATATGGACGATGAAGTTCATCGAATTCACTAGACCCAGAACGTCGGGCGCGTGGCTCTCGGTTGCAATGTTTGCCGTCAACTTCTTTGTCAAATCATTGAGACTTTCCGCGCGCAGGGTGATGTACTGTGGGCGGTCTGTGAACGTTCCATGTGGAAGAGCATAGATCCCAGCTTCCTGCATTTCGTATACATTTACGTTGTCAGGCATACGTCCAAGAGGGGAGACCAACCGATCGTGGATGTTCAAGGTCTTGCAACTTTGATCGAGAGAGGTAAACTGCCCCAACCATCTGTCATATGTCATAACCAAAATTTTCTTGGGATATGGAACAAAGGCAAGAAGAGCACTCAAGAGAGTCGTCTTCCCCGAGTCGGTTGATCCGAATATTAGACCGGACGCTCCTTTCTCAAAGACGAACCACAACCATGCAGCCATCTCAACGCTCGCCTCCTTTTCCGCTACCAGATCTCCCATCGTAAGCGGAATCTCCTTGACATTCCTTATAGTGAAAGTGCGACCTGGAAGTGAGACCTTTCTTCCATATGTGAGGCCCAACCTATCGGAGCCATCCTTGTAGGTCATTTTTCCCCCTCCTTGCACAACTTTAGCCAGGTAGCCAACTTGACCAAAAATTCTTCTTGGCTCAAATGATCGGCCTCCACGCGCAGCACCTTGCACAGGGTGGTGTCTGGAAACTTTTCTGAAATTATTTTCTTAAAACTAGCAATGTCTGCAGGCTTAGAACTACTTATGCCGTCTTTATTGGAGTTGAAAAATGAAAATTTGCTGGAAGTTCTCTTCCCTCTTGGTTTACCTCCGGTTGCTGCGGTTATTTCGTTATTTTTGCGCACGAATCTACAAGAAAGATCATCTTAATAGCGAAATTCCTATGAAGAGTTATTTTCCCATTGCAGGTTTTTTAACGATCAATTCGTTAAATTCTTGTTAGTGATATGAAAATATTAATATTCCAGTTTCAATAGCAGACACACGGCAAATCATCCAAAAAAGAGAGGCAGAGGGGAACACTATAAAAGACAGAAAATTAAATTAGAAATCATAGTGTCGCTTCTAGACGGGGCGGTGAATCAAAGGGATCTGAGACTGAGAATAATGGAAAAATATGATGTATCCAGAAGGGATTTCAATTTCCATCTAAAGGATAGCACGCACGGGTTGATGACCAGAAAGATAGCCGGGAAAGCTGTTAAAATAATAATAAAAGAAGGAGACAAGCTCTCTCTAAATTTTAGTGATCCTGCTGCCTTAGGGGAGATCGTCGGTCTCTTGATTAATGATCCACAACGTGGCGAAACGATTGAGAAAAAACTGGATAGGGTATTCGCTATATGTTTTCTTGATGTGTTTGGGGATTTCGCATCTGTCAGTTTCCATTCAAACATTCTGGCAAATATCCCTCCAAAGTCTAGAGTTCACTACCCCCATGCCATTGCAGCAATCGCGTCTACCCTAAGTGAGAGTGCCATTAATAAAGAAGTCGAAACTGTTATGAAAATTGCCTCGGAGGCCAGAGGGCAACTTACGACTGAGTATAAACTCTCGTATGTACTATTTGCGATCAGCAGATTGGCTTTGTTGGAGGAATTGGATGGGGTACTTGACACAGGATCGTCTCTATTTAATTCATTCTTTTGGCCCAAAGACGTTCTGATTGGCCTCTTTAACGATAGGGATACCATGAATTATCCAGAGGAGTCATTTCTACGATTGGTCAAGGT